>NZ_JAIVPF010000085.1:0-55341 GCF_053528595.1 Leucobacter sp.
CGACGCTGCTAGGTTGTGAATCGCGGTGCAGTTATCCACAGGTGGGCCTCGCAGAAACCGCGGAATCATGCGGCAGAACGCCGATTCACGATTTCGTGTGCGAGGGGGAACGGATCAGTTCAAGTCCCCCCTCGCGCACGAATGAGTGGAGAACCCCCTGGTCACCAGGGGGTTCTTCGCGTTGTAGCACCGGTTGCGAGTCCGCGGCAGGCGCCCGCTCCGCGCTCCTCATGGGCTCAGGCGCTCGAAGAGCTCCCGGCCGGCGAGCGACTGCTGCGGGCCGGTGCTCATCTCGGCCACCCAGAGATCCCCGCGGAAGAAATAGGTCTTGCGGAACGGGGCGATGCCGGTCTCCGTGTAGTCGCTGAAGATCACGACGCCGTCCTCGTCCGCGCGCTCGAAGTCGGAGTCTTCGAGCGCGGCCACGAGCCCCGAGCGCACCTCTGGGGCGAGGATCGCCGCGTACACCTGGAGCACGAAGTCGGTGCTGGGGTAGCCCCAGACGCACTGGATCGACTGCTCCGCGTTCACGAGCGCCTCGCCGGCGACCGGCCCGAAGCCGTACTCCAGGGTCTGCTCCCGGAGTCCCGCTGCCGCCTCCGGGAGCGACTCGATCCGCGCGTCCCCTCCGTAGAGCTCCTGCAACCGGGGGAGCGGAAGCGCCTCGTCGCAGCTCGCCGGCAGCGAGACGGGCTCGGCGGGCTCTCCGGGTGCGGGATCCGGCGTCTCGGTCGGGCTCGGCGACGGGCCGGGCGCCGTGGTGGGCGGGTTCGCCGGCGAGCCGGTTCCCGGCGACATCGGAGCGCAGCCGCCGAGCAGCGGGGCGATCGCCAGTGCGGCCGTCGCGACGCTGAGGAATCGGAGCCCGTTCATGGTCTCAGGGTACGTCGAGCGGGTCCGGAATCACAGGGTCGCCGGACCGCGCGAGGCGCGCCCGCCGCGATGCGCCGTGACGTGCCGAAGTGTGGCATAATTGATCCTTGTGCCACGGTGCGGCACTGCCGTGAGGGTCCGCACGAACCGTGAGCCGAGACCTCAGTACTTTTCGATATCCGCGATCCCGACTTGCGGCGGGCGCAGAGAGTAGACAACCATGCAGAAGCTCGACCACGTCGATGCCGCGTCGCTCAAGAGCGACATCCCCGAGTTCCGCGCCGGCGACACCGTCAAGGTGCACGTCAACATCGTCGAGGGCAACCGCTCGCGCGTCCAGGTGTTCCAGGGCGTCGTGATCTCGCGCCACGGCGAGGGCGTCCGCGAGACGTTCACCGTGCGCAAGATCAGCTTCCAGGTGGGCGTCGAGCGCAAGTTCCCGGTGCACTCGCCCGCGATCGACAAGATCGAGGTCGTCACCCGCGGCGACGTGCGTCGCGCCAAGCTCTACTACCTGCGCGGCCTCACCGGCAAGAAGGCCAAGATCAAGGAGAAGCGCGACGCCTGAGCGTCCCGCCTCCGCACGGGCTTAGCACGACAAGCCTGTGCAACTCTCAGGCTCCCTCCTGCGATGGGTGGGAGCCTGAGGTGTCTCTATGGAACCGTCGAGCGGGTGCGATGCGCGCCGTTCGGAGAACGAATCTTGGGAGTGCTCATGAGCGAAGCCGACACGCCGGAGGCCCCGCGGCGGTCCCGTCGAAGCGGGCTCCTCGGGTTCCTGCGCGATCTCGTCGTCATCCTGCTGGTCGCGTTCCTCGTCTCCTTCCTGCTGAAGACGTTCCTGGTGCGCAGCTTCTACATCCCCTCCGTCTCGATGGAGCAGACCCTCAAGGTCAACGACCGCATCCTCGTGAACCAGCTGGTGCCGCAGCTCGTGCCGGTGCAGCGGGGCGACATCGTGGTGTTCAAGGATCCGGGCGGCTGGCTGCTGCCGCGCAGCGCCGAACCGCCCCAGGGCTTCGAGAAGGTGCTGCAGTCGGTGGGCCTCGCGGCCGATACGAGCCACGAGTACGTGGTCAAGCGGGTGATCGGGGTCGGCGGCGACCGCGTGCAGTGCTGCGACGCCGAGGGCCGCGTGACGGTCAACGGGATCCCGCTCGACGAGCCGTACATCGTGATCCCGCCGGGCGAGGAGCGGGCGTCCAAGATCGACTTCGACGTGACCGTGCCGGAGGACTCCGTGTGGGTGATGGGCGACAACCGCTACCAGAGCAAGGACTCGCGGTACAACCAGGAGCAGCCGGGCAAGGGCTTCGTGCCCGAGAGCGAGATCGTGGGCCGGGCCTTCCTGCTCAACTGGCCGCTGAACCGCTTCACCTGGCTCGGCACCCCCGAGGGCACGTTCACGGGGGTCGAGGAGGCCCGGCAGTGACCCGCGTCCCGGTCGCCGCGCCGTCGAAGGATCCGACGCTCGCGTTCGAGCGGGAGTGCTTCGAAGCCGGGGCGACGCTCGTGATCGGGATCGACGAGGTGGGGCGGGGAGCCGTGGCCGGTCCGGTCGCGGTCGGGGTCCACGCCGTGCGGGCGGGGGCCGACGCGTTTCCCGAGGGTCTGCGCGATTCGAAGCTGCTGAGCGAGAAGCGGCGCGAGGCGCTGGCGCCGCTCGTGCGGGAGTGGGGTCCCGGCGCCGTCGGCTTCGGCAGTGCGGAGGAGATCGACGCCCGCGGGATCGGCGCCATGCTGGGCGAGGCCGCCCGGCGGGCGCTGCTCGAGCTGCACGCGGCCGGGGTGCCGGTCGACCGTGCGGTCATCCTGCTCGACGGCTCGCACGACTGGCTGTCGCCGGCGCTGCGCAACCCGCTCGACGTGCGCACGCGCGTGGGCGCGGATCGCACGTGCGCGAGCGTGGCCGCGGCCTCCGTGCGCGCCAAGGTGCTGCGCGACGCCGTGATGCGCGAGGCGCACGAGGCGCACCCGGAGTACGGGTGGGCCTCGAACAAGGGGTACGGATCCCGCGCCCACTACGACGGGATCGCCAGGCACGGCCCGACCGAGCTGCATCGCCGCACCTGGATCAAGCCGGGGACGTGAGCCCCGCGCGATAGTCTGGTCTGGTGAATTCGACAGCAGACGCACGCGCCGACGGGCGCTCCCCGGCGCAGATGCGCCCCGTGACCATCGAACGGGGCTGGAGCGCCCAGGCCGAGGGCAGCGCACTCATCTCCTTCGGCGCTACCAGGGTGCTCTGCACCGCCTCGTTCACCCCCGGCGTGCCCCGCTGGCTGGCGGGCAAGGGCACCGGCTGGGTCACGGCCGAGTACTCGATGCTGCCGCGGTCGACGAACGAGCGCATGCAGCGCGAGTCGGTGAAGGGGCGCATCGGCGGCCGCACGCACGAGATCTCCCGTCTCATCGGCCGCAGCCTGCGCGCCGTCATCGACACGAAGGCGCTGGGGGAGAACACCATCGTCATCGACTGCGACGTGCTGCAGGCCGACGGCGGCACCCGCACCGCGTCCATCACGGGCGCCTACGTCGCGCTGGCCGACGCGGTCGAGTGGGCGCGGGCGCAGGGCCACATCGCCAAGAAGGCGCAGCCGCTCGTCGACAGCGTCGCCGCGGTGTCGGTGGGCATCGTCGACGGCGTGCCCCTGAGCGACCTCGCCTACGTGGAGGACTCGCGCGCCGAGACCGACATGAACGTGGTGGTGACCGGGGCCGGAGATTTCGTGGAGGTGCAGGGCACGGCCGAGGGGGCGCCGTTCAAGCGCGCCGAGCTCGACCGGCTGCTCGACCTCGCGCTCGCCAGCGCCGCCGAGCTCGCCGAGCTGCAGCGGGACGTGCTGGGCGGCGGAGAGCCGGGAGCACGGATATGACGCAGACGCTGGTGCTGGCCTCGCACAACGCCCACAAGCTCGAGGAGCTGCGCCGGATCCTCGGCCCGCTCATCCCCGGCATCGAGCTCATCGGCTACGACGGCCCGGAACCGGTCGAGAACGGGCTGAGCTTCGAGGAGAACGCGCTGCTCAAGGCGCGGGCGGCCGCGGCCCACACCGGCCGCCCCGCCATCGCCGACGACTCCGGCATCGCCGTCGACGTGCTCGGCGGCTGCCCGGGGATCTTCTCGGCGCGCTGGGGCGGCCCCGCGCGCAGCGATCGCGCGAACGTCGAGCTGCTGCTGTGGCAGCTCACCGACATCGCCGACGAGCACCGCGCCGCCGGCTTCGTGTGCGCGGCCGCACTGGCGCTGCCGCCGTCGGAGGACGGGCCGGGCGAGGAGATCTGCGAGCTCGGGGTCTGGCAGGGCAGCGTGCTGCGCGAGCCCGCCGGCGAGGGCGGCTTCGGCTACGATCCGATCTTCCGCCCCGAGGGCGAGCAGCGCTCGGCGGCGGAGCTCACCGCCGCCGAGAAGGACCTGCTCTCGCATCGCACCCGCGCGTTCGGCACGCTCGCCCCCGCGATCCGCGATCTCGTCTGATCCCTCCGTCCGAGCCCCCGGTCCGAGCGCCCGGAGGCCCCGAAACGTCGGCTTGTGAGGACCCTGAGCCCGAGCCCGAGTGCCCCGCGATCGCGATGCGGCATCCAACACACGAGTGACATCATTTCGATCCAGAGATGGAGATACGACGATGACGGAACAGCAGTCGGGCGGCCTCGTGCGCCCGGATATCTCTGAGGCGGACGCGATCGTGATCGCTCGCGCCTGCTACGGCATCGAGGCCACGGCGCGGGAGCTCGGCAGCAACCAGGACCGCAACTTCGTGCTCGAGGAACCCGACGGGACCCGCAGCGTGCTGCGCGTCGACAACCCGGTCTTCGGCGACGACGCCCGCGACGCGCAGCACGCGGCCCTCGACGCCTACCGCGCCGCAGGCGTGCCGGTGCCGGCGGTGCTGCCCGGGCTCGACGGCGCGCTCACGCAGCGCTGCGCGCACGGCTTCGCGGTGCGGCGCAGCGAGTTCGCGCCGGGCGAGCCGATGGTCGACGTCGGCTACTTCGCCCCCGCGGTGCTCGCGCAGTTCGGAGCTCTGGCCGCCGCCTCGGTGAACGCGCTCGCGGGGCTCGAACACCCCGGGCTCGCCCGAGAGCACATGTGGACGATGGACGTCGCGCACGCGGAGACGGTCAAGCTCGCCCCCGCGATCGCCGACGAGGAGCTGCGCGAGCGCGTGCTCGCGGCGGCCGACGAGGCGCGGGCCGCGCTGGGGCTCGTCGCGGAGGCGCTGCCCCTGCAGGCGATCCACGGCGACCTCACCGACGACAACGTGACGGGGCTGCGGGGCGACGACACCCGCCTGCACCCGCACACGGTGCTCGACCTCGGCGACCTCGCCTACGGCTGGCGGGTGGCCGAACTCGCGGTGACGGCCTCGTCGATGCTGCACCACGAGCCCGAGCGCCCGCTGCGCGTGCTCGACACGATCGCCGCGTTCCACCGCGATGCGCCCCTGTCGGCGGCTGAAGCGCGCGCCGTGTGGCCGCTCGTCGTGCTGCGCGGCGCGATCCTCGTCGCGAGCGGCTGGCGGCAGCTCGAGATCGACGGCGGCAACGAGTACGCGCGGGACCGCATCGCGGGGGAGCAGGCGATCTTCGACGCCGCGACCGCGCTGCCGCTCGCCGAGATGACCGAGCACGTGCTGGCGCGGCTCGGATTCGCCGGGGTCGCGGAGGGAACCGGGCTGCGGCTGCTGGGGGTGCCGATGCCGGCGGGTCTCAAGGAGCTGGCCGGGGAGGGGCGCTCCTTCCACGAGCTGCGGGAGCGGCGGGTGCTGCCTCTGCGCTCCCTGCTGCCGGAGCTCGGGGGCGAGGTCGCGATGCTCGATCCCGGCGTGGAGAGCGACGCCCTCGACGCGGGAAGGTGGCTGAGCGACGATGCCGAGGACCGGCTCGTCGCGGACGCCCTCGCGAGCGGCGCGGCCGCCGCCGTGCTGCCCTACGGGGTCTACCGCCTCACGCGCACCGCGATCGACTCGGCGGTCGCGGCCGAGACCTGGCCCATCGGCACGGAGGCGGTCGTCGCTCCCGGCGAGGAGCTCGCGGTGACCGCGCCGGTCGCCGGCTCGGTCGCCGTCGCCACCGACCGCGGTGTGCTGCTCGACCTGCGCAACGGATGGTTCCTCTCGGTCGACGGCGTGCGCGCCGAGTGCTCCGAGGGAGACGCCGTCGAGCCGGGATCCCGGATCGCGGCGCTGGCGGCAGCGGCGGATCTCCGGGCCGTCGCCGTCGCCCTGTGCCGCGCCGACGCGATCGACGGGGCGGCCCCGCCGATCCTCTCCCTCGACGTGCCCGATCCGGGGCGGACCCAGCTCGTGTCCCCCGAGCGCGTGCCCGCGTGGTCGCGCCTCACCCGCGATCCGTCCGCGATGCTGAACCTCGCGTCGCTCGCGCAGCGCGACGAGGCCGCCGACGAGCTCGCGCGCCGCGAACGCATCTTCGCGAGCGCGCAGGAGCGGTACTACGAGCGCCCGATGCAGATCGAGCGCGGCTGGCGCCACCACCTCATCGACACCACGGGCCGCGCCTACGTCGACGTGGTCAACAACGTCACCGGGCTGGGGCACGGGCACCCGGGCGTCGCCGACGCGGTGAACCGCCAGATCCGCATCCTCAACACCAACTCGCGCTTCCTGTACCGCGAGCTGGCCGAGTACAGCGAGCGCCTGCTGGCGCTCCTGCCTCCGGCGGCGCGCGAGGGCGGCCCGGATCGCGACGCGCTCGACACGGTGCTGCTCGTGAACTCCGGCTCGGAGGCCGTCGACCTCGCTCTGCGTCTGGCCCAGGCGGCGACGACCCGCAGGACCGTCGTCGCCCTGCGCGAGGCCTACCACGGCTGGACCATGGCGAGCGACGCCGTCACCACGAGCGCCTACGACAACCCCCACGCGCTCGAGAACCGGCCCGACTGGGTGCACGTCGCGGACGTGCCCAACCGCTTCCGCGGCACGTATCGAGGCGCGGCCGACGACGTGAGCGTCGGGAGCGCCTACGCCCACGATCTGGCCGCCGACCTCGCGTTCCTGGCCGAGCAGGGCCGCCCGGTCGCGGGCTTCATCTGCGAGTCGGTGCTCGGCAACGCGGGCGGCGTGCTGCTGCCGGAGGGATACCTCGCGGAGGTCTACGAGCGCGTGCGGGAGGCCGGCGGCCTGTGCATCGCCGACGAGGTGCAGGTGGGCTTCGGGCGCATGGGGTCGAGCTTCTGGGGCTTCGAGCAGTCGGGGGTCGTGCCCGACCTCATCACGATCGCGAAGCCGATGGGCAACGGGTTCCCCATCGGCGGCGTCATCACCTCGAAGCGGGTGGCCGACGCGCTCGCCTCGCAGGGCCAGTTCTTCGCCTCGACCGGTGGCAACCCGCTGTCGTGCCGGGTCGGCCTCGCGGTGCTCGACGCGATGCGCGAGGAGGGCCTGCAGGAGAACGCGCGGGTCGTGGGCGAGCGGTTGCGGGCCGGGTTCGCGGCGCTCGCGGAGCGGCACGCGATCATCGGGCCGGTGCACGGCGAGGGCCTGTATCTCGGCGTCGAGCTGGTGCGGGATCGCGCGACGCTCGAGCCCGCGACGCAGGAGGCCGCGGCGATCTGCGAGCGGCTCAAGGAGCTGGGGGTCGTCGTGCTCACCACTTCGGAGCGGTCGAACGTGCTGAAGGTGAAGCCGCCGCTGTGCCTCACCCCGGAGAGCGCCGACTTCGTGGTCGCCGCGCTCGACCGGGTGCTCGCCGAGGGCTGGTAGCCTTCGCATCGCCGATGGAGCGGGCGGAGCGGGCCGAAACCCGGAGGTTCTCGGTTCCGACTCCGCTCCGCTCCGTCGACCGGCGTTTCTCCGGGACCGCGCGGTAGACTGCTGGATCATGGCATCAGCGCTCCACCCGTCCGTCACCCGCTTCGAGTGCGCTGAGCCGCAGCTGCACGGCGCGACCGTGCGGCTGCGGTACGCGGCGCGGGCCGGCTCCGACGTCGTCGCCGAGTTCACCGAGACCATCGAACTGCCGGCCGCCCTCGATCGCGCACCGGCGGCGGTCGTCGACGGCGTGCTGCGGCTGCTGTCGCTCGCGGCCTCGCTCAGCTACTTCAAGGCCTTCGCGCCCGCCGTGCTCGCGGTGCCGGGCGGGCTCACCGGCGCCGAGCGCGCCTTCGTCACGGACCTCATCGGCGGCGGCATGGGCGAGTTCGCCTTCGTCAACGGGATGCCCGAGGTGCTCTCGACCGAGGTGGAGGCCCCCGTGCTGCCGTCGCCCGTCTCGAGCGGGGGATCCGCGGCGGAGGCCGCGCCCGGCGGCCCGCGGCGCCTGCTCGTGGCCGTCGGCGGCGGCAAGGACTCGATCGTCTCGATCGAGTCGCTGCGCGGCGCCGGCTTCGACGTGGGCCTCTTCGCCGTCAACACCCAGCCGCCGATGGCGCGCACGGCCGAGGTGGCTCGGCTGCCGCTGCACGAGGTGCGCCGCCGGCTCGATCCCGAGCTCTTCGCGCTGAACGCGGCCGGAGCGCCCAACGGCCACGTCCCGGTGACCGCGGTCAACTCGCTCATCGCGGTGCTCACCGCCCTCGCGCTCGGTTACGACGGCGTGGTGTTCAGCAACGAGGCGGGATCCTCGTACGGCAACTTCGCCTGGGCGGGCCGCGTGATCAACCACCAGTGGTCGAAGGGCATCGAGTTCGAGCGGCTGCTGCGCGAGACGCTGCCGGCCGGGGCTCCGGACTACGTGTCGCTGCTGCGGCCCATCAACGAGATCCGGATCGCGCGCCGCTTCGCGACGCTCACCGCTTACCACCCGGTCTTCACGAGCTGCAACCGGGCCTTCCGCATCCACGGCGCCTCGGCGACGTGGTGCGGCGACTGCCCGAAGTGCCGCTTCATCTTCCTGATGCTCGCGCCGTTCATCGGGCGCGACGAACTGCTCGCGATCTTCGGCGGGAGGGACCTGTTCGCCGACGAGGAGCAGCTGACGGGCTTCCTCGAGCTGTTCGGCGCCGACGGGCTGGTCAAACCGTTCGAGTGCGTGGGCGAGCCCGACGAGTGCCGGGTCGCGCTGTCCCTGGTGCGCGAGCGCGACGACTGGAGCGGCCACCCGTTCCTCGGCCGCCCGGAGATCGCCGGAGTGTCGGCCACCGCGGCCGAGCGCGAGGCCGTCTTCGCGTGGCACACGGGCGAGCACTTCCTGTCGCCCGAGCTGGAGGGCGTGGCCCGTGCGATTTGACGAGCTCGCCGGCCGGGACGTGGTGATCTGGGGTGCGGGCCGCGAGGGCCGCGCCGCGCACGCGGAGCTCCTGCGCCGCGGGATCCCCGCGACGATCGCGGTGACCGGCGGCGGCTCCGCGCCCGACGACCTGCGGCACGCGGCCGTCGACGGCGACGCGGCGCTCGAGCGCCTGCTCGCGGCCGAGGTCGTGGTGAAGTCGCCGGGGATCCCGCGCACCTCACCCGACTTCCTGCGCCTGGCCGAGAGCGGCGCGCGACTGACCTCGCTCATGGACCTCTGGCTGAACGACAACGCGGAGCGCGTGATCGCGGTGACCGGCACGAAGGGCAAGAGCACCACCTCGACGCTCGTGCGCCACGTGCTCGACGCGCTCGGCTACCGGGCGGTGCTCGCCGGCAACGTCGGCGTGGCCGTCGCCGGCGACCTCGATCCGCAGGTGCAGGCCGCGGTGACCGAGGTGTCCAGCTATCAGGCCTCGGACCTGACGGCGTCGCCCCGGGTCGCCGTGCTCACCTCGCTGTACCCCGAGCACCTGCCGTGGCACGGCGGCTACGAGCGCTACGTCGCCGACAAGCTCAACCTCGTGGCGCACGGCCCCGAGACGGTGGTGGTGCCGTCGCGCGAGCACGAGCTCTTCGCACTCGCCACCGCGCGCGCGGGGGAGCGCACGCGCGTGATCACCCCCGCGGAGCTCGGGATCCGCGCGCACGAGGACCGCCTCGTCTGGGACGGCGCGGGCGAGATCTCGGCCGAGGACTTCGGGCTGCGGGGCGCGCACAACCTCGCCAACGCGGCGCTCGCGCTCGCGGCGGTGCACGCCTTCACCGGGCTGGCCGACGCGGACCGCGCGCGGGCGCTGGACGCGGTGCGCGGCTTCGCGCCGCTGCGGCACCGGCTCGAGGTGATCGCCTCCGGAGACGGGCTCGTCTGGGTGGACGACAGCCTCGCCACGGCCCCGCAGGCGGTCGTCGCGGCGCTCACCGCCTACGCCGGCTCGCGCGTCACCCTGATCGCAGGCGGAGCCGAGCGCGACCTGCCGTTCGCACCCCTGATCGACTACCTCGCCGAGCGCGGCGACGCCTTCCCGGTCCGCGTGATCGGCACCGGGCCCGCGGGCGCGCGGCTCGTCGCCGAGGGCGAGCGGCGGGTGCCGCGCGTGCCGCGCATGGAGCTGGCCGACGGCTTCGCCGACGCGCTCGCGCGGGCGCGCGCCGGATCCGAGCCGGGCGACGTGATCCTGCTCTCCCCCGGCGCCCCCAGCTTCGACGAGTTCGCCGACTACGAGGCGCGGGCCGCCGTGTTCCGGGCCGCGGCGGAGGCCGGGCAGCGGGTCTGACGCCGGACGCCGCGCGTCAGACCCGGCTCCGTGCCCGGGCATCCCGGCGCAGGCGTTCCGAGCGGGGTCCGATCGCCCGCAGCGCGCCGAGGATCGCGACGAGGTCGACGGCCTCCTGCAGCCAGGCGCCGGCGAGCGCCGGGAGGAACCCGAGGGCGGCGACGAGCATCAGGCCGACGCTGATGACGATGCCGAGCCAGATGCTCTGCAGGGCGATCCGGACCGTGTCCTTCCCGATCCGCACGGCGCGCGGCAGCCCGGCGAGGCTATCGTAGCGGTTCACGATGTCGGCGGATTCGCTCGCCGCGGTGGCGCCGCGGGCGCCCATCGCGAAGCCGACGTCGGCGGCCGCCAGCACCGGAGCGTCGTTGAGGCCGTCGCCGACCATGACGAGCGGCCGGGGCCGCACCTCGCTCACGATCCGCACCTTGTCCGCCGGGCGGCACTCGGCGTGCACCTCGCCGATGCCGAGGTCCGCCGCGATCGGTGCGGCTGTGGCCGCCACGTCTCCGGTCACCATGAGCGTGCGCTCGATCCCGAGCCGCTGCAGCTCCTCGAACACGCCGGCCGCCTCATCCCGCACCCGGTCGCGCATCACGATCGCGCCCGCGAACCGGTCGTCGATCGCGACGTAGATCGCCAGTTCCCCGGGCTCCAGCGGTACGGGAGCCAGGCCCGGTGAGTACCCGCGCAGCCACGAGGGTTTGCCCACCCGCACCGTCGCGGCGCCCTCGACGCCGATCGCCAGCACGGCGGCGACGCCGTTGGTGGCGGCCTCCTCCGCGCGAGCGGCCTCGAGCAGGGCGCATCCGCGCCGCTTCGCGGCCGCGATCACCGAGCCCGCGAGTACGTGGGAGGAGTACACCTCGGCGGACGCGGCCAGCTGCAGCACCTCGTTCTCGCCGAATCCGGGCTCGGGCACGATGCGATCGAGCACGGGCCGGCCGGTCGTGACGGTGCCGGTCTTGTCGAACGCGGCCGATCGGACGCGCGAGAGCTGCTCGAGAGTGCCCCCGCCCTTGACGATCAGCCCGAATCGCGCGGCTCGGCTCATGCCGCCGAGGAACGCGACCGGGGCGGCGATCAGCAGCGGGCACGGCGTGGCCACCACCAGCACCTCGGCGAACCTGACGGGGTCGCCGCTGACCGCCCACGCGATGCCCGCGATGACGAGCGAGAGCGCCGTGAACGGCACCGCGTACCGATCCGCGAGGCGCACGACCCTCGCCCGGCTGCCCGCCGCGCGCTCGACCAGCCGCACGATCTGCTGGTACTCGC
This sequence comes from Leucobacter sp., assembly GCF_053528595.1. NCBI lineage: Bacteria > Bacillati > Actinomycetota > Actinomycetes > Micrococcales > Microbacteriaceae > Leucobacter > Leucobacter sp. The sequence goes on from NZ_JAIVPF010000085.1 coordinate 11,681, forward strand.
TGTCGGCCGCGACGGCGACGGCGCGCATGGCGACCGCCGTCGCGCCGTTCACCGCGCCGCTGGACACGCGCTCTCCCGCCGCGCGCTCCACCGGCAGGCTCTCGCCGGTGAGCGACGACTCGTCGAACACCGCGTGCTCGGAGGTCAGGACCGCGTCCACGGGGACGAGCGCACCCGGTCGCACGAGCAGCAGGTCGCCCACCCCGATCGTCTCGACCGGCACCTCCTCGGTGGCCGCCCCCGCCGCTCCGGGCGGCCCCGTGCCCGCCCCGTCGCCCGAGAGCCGGGTGGCCTGCTGAGGAGCCTTCCGCAGCAGCGCCGTGAGCTCCCGCTTCGAGCGGTGCTCGGCGTAGTCCTCGAGCGCCGCGCCGCCGGTGAGCATCAGCACCACCACGAGCGCCGCCCACGGCTCGCCGACGAGCACCGCCGCCGTGATCGCGGTCACCGCGAGGACGTCCAGTCCCGCGCGGCCCCTCAGGAGCTGCCGGATCATGCCGACCGCCTCCCACGCCGCGACGGCCAGCGCGTAGCCGCCGACGATCCAGGGGGCGGCGCCGCGCGCGGGGGTGGCGAGCAGGATCAGGCCGGCCGCGGCCACCGCCAGGGTCGCGAATACCAGAGGATAGGCCGAGATGGCGGCGCGCGCTCGGGTCATGCTCCCAGCCTGGCAGACCGGCGGGCGCGCTGCACCGCGGGCGTGCCGCGTCGACGGGTGCGCCGGACGCGTTCGCGTGCGCGAGGGGGGACTTGAACCCCCACGTCCGAGGACACTGGAACCTAAATCCAGCGCGTCTGCCAATTCCGCCACTCGCGCGCGGTGCCAGAAGAGCACCGCACCAGCCTACCGCTCCCGTTCAGTCGACGATGCGCGCGCCCTCGGGCAGGCTGGTGCCGGCCGGCAGGCGCACCGTGACGTAACCCGCCTCGGTCCCGGCGCCGGTCGCAGGGGCTGCCGAGCGCACCGGCTCCGGCTCCGGCTCCGTGAGCTCGGCCTCGATGGAGCCCGCGGTGACCTCCTCGCGCTTCGTCGTGGGGTGATGATGGCTCATCTTGTCGATCCAGGCGAGGGCGAGCGCCGACACGATGAAGGCCAGGTGGATCCCGACCTCCCACATCACGCCCTCGGAGGAGTAGATGACGCGGTCGTTCGCGTCGAGCACCCGTCCGTCGTCCATGCGGCCGACCTCGATGAAGGTCTTGAGCAGGTGGATCGAGGAGATGGAGATGATCGAGATCGCGAGCTTGACCTTGAGCAGGTTCGCGTTGACGTGGGAGAGCCAGTCGGGCTCGTCGTGATGGCCCTCGACGCGGATCTTCGAGACGAAGGTCTCGTAGCCGCCGATGATCACCATGATCAGGAGGTTCGCGATCATCACGATGTCGATGAGCGCGAGCACGCTGAGCATGACCTCGGTCTCGCTGATGTGGCCCTCGAGGATCGCGTTCTCGACCAGGTGCCAGAGCTCCACGAAGAAGAGCACCACGTAGACGGCCTGCGCGATGATGAGGCCGAGGTAGAGCGGCGCCTGCAGCCAGCGGCTCGCGAAGATGAATCCGGCGAGCGTGCGCGAGGCCGCGCCGGGCCCCCTCGCGGTGCTGCGTTCGATCGGCGGTGCTGAACGGTCGATCACGGGCGTCCTTTCGCTTCTGGTCTGGGTAAATGCTAGCGGGAGCCCGGTCCGCCTCCGCTGGGAGTCCGCGGCGGCGCGGCGGCGCGGACTCCCCGGCGCGCTAGAGGTGCAGGACGGCGCGGGCGATCATGAAGTAGACGACGAGGCCCGAGGCGTCGACGAAGGTCGAGATGAATGGGTTCGAGAACACCGCCGGATCGACCCGCACCGCCCGCGCGAGCAGCGGCATGCACCCGCCGACCGCAGCGGCCATCGTGCACACCGCGAGCAGGGTGAGCCCGATCACGGCGCCGATGCCGGGGGAGTGGACGAAGCCCGCGATCGCGAAGCCGATCGATCCGAGCAGCAGCCCGAGCACGGCCCCCGTGCGCAGCTCGCGGGCGAGCACCCGCGCGAGGTCGCGGGGGCGCACGTCGCCGAGCGCGAGCGCCCGGGTGACGGTGGTCGCCGCCTGGTTGCCGGTGTTGCCGCCCGTGCCGATGAGGAGCGGCACGAACAGGGCGAGCGCCGTGACCCGGTCGATCGTGGCCTCGAACGCGGAGAGCACCTGCACGGTCAGGGTGGCGCCCACGGCGAGGACGAGCAGCCAGACCACCCGGGATCGCACGAGCGACCGCACCGGTGTGGCCAGGTAGGGGCGGCGGAGCGGCTCGGCGCCGCCCTGCCTCGCGGCGTCCTCGCTCTCCTCCCGCTCGAGGATGCTCACCGCGGCGTCGATCGCGAGCATGCCGAGGAGGCGGCGCTCGCCGTCCACGATCGGCATGGCGAGCAGCGAGAGGTCCGTGCAGCGGCGGGCGACGAGCTCGGCGTCGTCGTCGGCCTCCGCCGTGTGCGCGGGCCGCATCAGCGTCTCGACCGTCGCCTCGGCCTCGGCTCCGAGCACATCGCGCAGGCTGGTCACGCCGACGACGCGCCGCGCGTCGTCGAGCACCGGGATCGTGTACACGGTCTCCGCGTCGCCGAGCCGCTCCCGCACGCGGTCGAGCGTCTGGCGCGCGGTGAGGGTCGCGCGTGTCGAGACGCCTCCCGGCGTCATCCACCGGCCGATGCCGTGCGGCGGGGAGACGACGGGTCCGGCGGTCGGCGGGAGGCCGGCCTCGGCGGGCGCGGCGGAGTCGCGGCTCGCGAGCTGCTGCTCGATCGTTCCGGCGAGGCGGTCGATGGTGCGGATCGGCTGGGTGGTCATGGCGGCACTCCTTCGGGACGGAGCGCACGCGCGAACGGCGCGGGCTCCGGAGACGTGTGGAGCCGGGCGCGCGCCGGTCCCGCCTAGCGGGGGCTGAGCGGAGAGGCGAGCGCGATGCCCGGCTGGTGACTGCAACTGTCACTGGACATGGGGCTCACCTCGCTTCGCTGGACGACCTGGGGACGGATCGCGGATCGCGGATCTGCGCATCGGCGACGGGTGCCGTGCGTCGTCCCGCGCACACTGTAGCACGGGGTATGATGGTGGCCGCGAAGGGGAGTATTCCGTTTCGCCCGTGTCGTCAATACGCTGCGCGCCGACCGCGCGGCCGGTGCGGGCGCGGCGTCGCGAGAGCGCTGCCGGGAAGAGACCTTCGGCACCTCGCGCACCCTGCGCCCGCCGAAGGAAAGTGGACCTCTGTGACCTCTGTGCTCCCGCTCTGGTTCGAGATCGGATCGATGATCGTGCTGATCGCGATCCTCTGCATCGACCTGCTGCTCATCATCAAGCGCCCGCATGTGCCGAGCATGCGCGAGGCGAGCCTGTGGGTGGGCTTCTACGTGCTGCTCGCGCTCATCTTCGCCGGATGCATGTTCCTGCTGGGAGACGTGCAGCACGGCACCGAGTTCCTGGCGGGCTGGCTCACGGAGTACAGCCTCTCGATCGACAACCTGTTCGTGTTCGTGCTGATCCTCGGCAGCTTCAAGGTGCCGCACGCCTACCAGCAGCGCGCGCTCATGATCGGCATCATCCTGGCGCTGATCTTCCGCGGGCTGTTCATCCTCGCCGGCGCCGCGATCATCGAGCGCTTCATCGCCGTGTTCTTCATCTTCGGCGCCTGGCTCATCTGGACCGCCTGGCAGCAGGTCAAGCCGGGCGGGCACGACGACCAGGGCGAGGGACTGGCGGTTCGCCTCGCGAAGAGGATGCTCCCCTTCAGCGACGACTACGACGGCGGCAAGCTCCGCACCACGGTCGACGGCAAGCGCATGTTCACGCCGTTCCTGCTCGTGCTGATCTCGCTCGGGGCGACCGACCTGCTCTTCGCGCTCGACTCCATCCCGGCCATCTTCGGCATCACGCAGAGCCCGTTCATCGTGTTCACCGCCAACGTCTTCGCGCTCATGGGGCTGCGCCAGCTCTACTTCCTGCTGGGCGGACTGCTCGACCGGCTCGAGTACCTCAAGTACGGCATCGCGGCGATCCTCGCGTTCATCGGCGTGAAGCTGATCCTGCACGCGCTGCACGAGAACGAGCTCCCCTTCATCAACGGCGGCGAGCATGTGCCCGTGCCCGAGGTCGACATCTGGCTCTCGCTCGGCTTCATCGTCGCGGCCATGGCGGTCTCCACCATCGCCAGCGTGGCCAAGATGCGCCGGGACGCCCGGGCGAAGGGCGAGCGCCTGCACCTCGGTGCGGCCGAGCAGCGGGAGGGCCGCGAGGACACCGGGGCGTCGCCGAGGCATCACTGACCGCGCGGCGGGCATGGGTCGCGCGACGGTGACGGATCGCGCGACGATCGCCGGACGGGCCCCGCGGCGGCCCGAGCGGGCTCACGGGAGTGTGGAGCGGCCGAGTGGTAGACTCGTCCGCATGCGTTCGCGGCGACAGCTTCTTCACAGCCGCGGCGGGGTCTAGCCCATCGGCCACCCGCCGCGGAGTTCTCGCATGGCCGATCCACCGCGCCGGGAATCGAATATTTTCGCGCGATGCGGTGTTGAAGAACACGTGTCACTGACACAGGGACTGAGAAGAGAAGCCATCACATGAGCGATCACAACGCTGCCGGGACCACGTCCGAGGAGACGAAGCGGCCCCGCACCCTCGCCGAGAAGCTGTGGGACGACCACGTCGTCGTCAAGGGCGAGAACGGCGAGCCGGATCTCATCTACATCGACCTCCACCTGATCCACGAGGTGACGAGCCCGCAGGCCTTCGACGGCCTGCGGATGGCCGACCGGCCGCTGCGCCGCGTCGACCTCATGATCGCGACCGAGGACCACAACACTCCCACGGTCAACATCACGAAGCAGATCGAGGATCCGACCAGCCGCCTCCAGATCGAGACGCTGCGCAACAACGTCGCCGAGTTCGGCGTGCGCGCCCACCCGCTGGGCGACAAGGAGCAGGGCATCGTGCACGTCGTCGGGCCGCAGCTGGGCCTCTCGATGCCGGGCATCACCGTGGTCTGCGGCGACAGCCACACCTCGACGCACGGCGCGTTCGGCGCGCTGGCCTTCGGCATCGGCACGAGCGAGGTCGAGCACGTCATGGCGACGCAGACGCTGCCGCTGAAGCCCTTCAAGACGATGGCGATCAACGTCGACGGCGAGCTGCGCCCCGGCGTGACCGCGAAGGACATCATCCTCGCCGTCATCGCGAAGATCGGCACGGGCGGCGGCCAGGGCTACGTGCTCGAGTACCGCGGCTCGGCGATCCGGAACCTCTCGATGGACGGCCGCATGACCATCTGCAACATGTCGATCGAGGCCGGGGCGCGCGCCGGCATGGTGGCGCCGGACGAGATCACCTTCGAGTACGTGCAGGGCCGCCCGCACGCCCCGCAGGGCGCCGACTGGGACGCCGCGGTCGCGTACTGGAGCACGCTGGCCACCGACGAGGGCGCCGTCTTCGACCGGGAGGTGTTCATCGACGCGAACGAGCTCGAGCCGTTCGTGACGTGGGGCACGAACCCGGGTCAGGGCGTGCTGCTGAGCGATCGCGTGCCGAACCCCGCCGAGATCGAGGACCCCAACGAGCGCGCCGCCGCCGAGCGCGCGCTGGAGTACATGGACCTCGCGGCCGGCACCCCGATGAAGGAGATCCCGGTCGACGCCGTCTTCATGGGCTCGTGCACCAACAGCCGCCTCGACGACCTGCGCACCTTCGCGAGCATCATCAAGGGCAAGAAGAAGGCCGACGGCGTGCGCCTCATGGTGGTCCCCGGCTCGGCGCGCGTGCGGTTCGAGGCCGAGATGGAGGGCATCGACCGCATCGTCGAGGAGTTCGGCGGCGAGTGGCGCTTCGCCGGCTGCTCGATGTGCCTGGGCATGAACCCGGATCAGCTCGCCCCGGGCGAGCGCTGCGCGTCGACCTCGAACCGCAACTTCGAGGGCCGCCAGGGCAAGGGCGGCCGCACGCACCTCGTGTCGCCGCTCGTCGCGGCGGCGACCGCCATCCGCGGCACTCTGTCGAGCCCGTGGGACCTGCAGGAGGACGAGGCGAGGGGCATCACCCACGATGCGCCGCCGCGCTCCGCCGACGAGGCCCCCGTGCGCCGGCGCCTGCCGATCATGCCCGCTGCTGAGAAGGTCGAGGCCTGAACCATGGACAAGTTCATCACGATGACGGGTGTCGCCGCGCCGCTGAAACGCTCGAACGTCGACACCGACCAGATCATCCCCGCGGTGTTCCTGAAGCGCGTCACCAAGACCGGCTTCGAGGACGCGCTCTTCCACCACTGGCGTCAGGACGGGGACTTCGTGCTGAACCAGCCGGTGTACCGGGGCGCCAGCATCCTCGTCGCCGGCCCCGACTTCGGCACCGGCTCGTCGCGCGAGCACGCCGTGTGGGCGCTGCGCGACTTCGGCTTCAAGGTGGTCATCTCGCCCCGCTTCGCCGACATCTTCCGCGGCAACTCCGGTAAGCAGGGACTGCTCGCCGCGCAGGTCGAGGAGGCGGACGTCGAGCAGCTGTGGGCGGCGATCGACGCCGATCCCGGCGTGCAGCTGACCGTCAGCCTGGAGGACCGCACGGTCTCCGTGGGCGAGCTCACGGTGCCGTTCCAGATCGACGACTACACCCGCTGGCGCCTGATGGAGGGTCTCGACGACATCTCGCTGACGCTGCGCAACGAGCAGGCGATCTCGGACTTCGAGGCGCGCCGTCCCAGTTGGATGCCGACGACGACCCCGGTGGAGGCCGCGTGAACGACAAGCAGGTGAACACGGAGATCTCCGAGAGCGCCGAGGATCTCGCCGACCGGGGCCTCAAGAAGGACGCCGAGAAGGCGGGCGCCCGCGTGGGCCTGACCTCGGACGAGATCATCATCAACGGCGGCCGCCCGCTGCGGGGGCGCATCGAGGTGCGCGGCGCCAAGAACCTGGCGCCGAAGGCGATGGTCGCGGCGCTGCTCGGCAAGACCCCGAGCATCCTGCGCAACGTGCCGAACGTCTCGGACATCCGTGTGGTGGCCGGCCTGCTCGCGCTGCACGGCGTGCTCATCACCCGCGGCGAGGACCCCGGGGAGTGGCACTTCGACCCCTCGAACGTCGAGCAGGCGCACCACGCCGACATCGACGCCCACGCCGGCTCGTCGCGCATCCCGATCCTCTTCTGCGGACCGCTGCTGCATCGGCTCGGCGAGGCGTTCATCCCCGATCTCGGCGGCTGCCGCATCGGCGACCGGCCCATCGACTTCCACCTCGACGCACTGCGCAAGTTCGGCGCGGTCGTGGAGAAGCTGCCCAGCGGGATCAGCCTGACGGCCCCCGACGGGCTCACGGGCGCCAGCATCGAGCTGCCCTACCCGTCGGTGGGCGCCACCGAGCAGGTGCTGCTGACGGGAGTGCTCGCCAAGGGGCAGACCGAGCTGCGCAACGCGGCGATCGAGCCCGAGATCATCGACCTCATCTGCATTCTGCAGAAGATGGGGGCGATCATCACGGTCGAGCCCAACCGCGTCATCTTCATCGAGGGGGTCGACGAGCTGCGGGGCTACGACCACCGCGCCATCTTCGACCGCAACGAGGCCGCCAGCTGGGCCTCCGCGGCGCTCGCGACCAAGGGTGACGTGTTCGTCGGCGGCGCGAAGCAGGAGGAGATGATGACCTTCCTCAACGTGTTCCGCAAGGTCGGCGGCGACTTCGACGTGCACGACGACGGCATCCGCTTCTGGCACCCGGGCGGCGAGTTGAAGCCCGTCACCATCGAGACCGACGTGCACCCCGGCTTCATGACCGACTGGCAGCAGCCCCTCGTGGTGGCCCTCACGCAGGCGCAGGGCGTCTCGACCATTCACGAGACCGTCTACGAGAACCGCTTCGGCTTCACCGACGCGCTCAACAAGATGGGTGCCGAGATCCAGGTCTACAAGGACGGACTGCACGACGAGCACCGGCGCGTGAACCGCCGCGAGTTCGAGCAGGCAGCGGTGATCGCCGGCCCCAGCCGGCTCACCGGCGCCGAGATCGAGGTGCCCGATCTGCGCGGCGGATTCAGCTACCTCATCGCGGGCCTGACGGCCGAGGGCCAGACCAAGGTGACCAACCTCGGCATCATCTCGCGCGGCTACGAGAACTTCATCGAGAAGCTCCGCCAGCTCGGCGCCGACTTCATCTTCGAGAGCTGAGAGATTTCGACCGCGCGCTCCCGGAACGGCATGCCGCTCCGGGGGCGCGGCTCCGGGATAATGTGAGTATGACTGACACGGTGAAGCTCCGAAGCCGCTCCTCGGCGGAGAAACGACGTCCCTCCGTGTTCTGGCTGCTCGCAGGGCTGATCCTGCCGCTGTGGTCGCTCATGGTGCGCTACCGCTTCACCCCGCAGTCGCGGCTGCCGCAGACCGGGCCGTTCATCCTGGCGCCCAACCACTACAGCGAGATCGACCCCATCGCGATGGGTGCGGCGGTCTGGCACCTCGGACGCCTGCCACGGTTCATGGCCAAGGCGAGCCTCTTCAAGGTGCCCGTGCTGGGGTGGCTGCTGCGCTCCTCCGGGCAGATCCCGGTGGAGCGCGAGGGTGCGACCCGGGTGCGCCGGGCGGACGGCAGCCCGATGGGAGCCGCCGGTGCGCTCATCGAGCGGGAGGCCGGCGTGATCGTCTACCCCGAGGGCACGCTCACCCGCGACCCGGGCCTCTGGCCCATGCGGGGGAAGAGCGGCGCGGTGCGCCTGGCGCTCGAGACCGGCATCCCGCTGATCCCGGTCGCGCACTGGGGCACGCAGCGCCTCATGCCGCGGTACGCGAAGCGCATCCACCCGATCCCGCGCAAGACGATCCACGTCGCGGTGGGCGAACCGCTCGACCTCAGCCGCTTCAGCGGCCGCCACCCCGATCAGAAGGTGATCGCGGAGGCGACGAACCTGCTGATGGACGCGATCACCGCCCTGCTCGCCGAGCTGCGCGACGAGAAGCCCCCCGCCGAGCGGTGGGACCCCAGCAAGCATCAGCAGAGCGAGACGGGACGCTTTTGAGTACCAAACCCATCCCCGTGGTCACGGGCAACCGGTCGCGCAACCGCGGGCGCAAGGTCGCGGTGATCGGATCGGGCAGCTGGGGCACGACCTTCGCGAAGGTGCTGTGCGACGCCGGCTGCGACGTGACCGTGTGGGCCAGGCGGCCCGAGGTGGCGAACGAGATCCAGGTCGCCAAGCGCAACAGCCAGTACCTGCCCGGGATCAATCTGCCGAAGAACCTCAAGGCCACCAGCGAGCTGGGGGCGGCGCTCAAGGGGGCCCGCCTGGTGTTCCTGGCGGTGCCGAGCCAGACCCTGCGTCAGAACCTCATCGACCTCGAACCCTACCTCGATCGCCGCAGCGTGCTCGTGAGCCTGGTCAAGGGCGTGGAGAAGACCACCACGATGCGCATGTCGGAGGTCATCGCGGATGCGCTGGACGTCGGCCCCGAGCGCATCGCCGTGGTCTCGGGCCCCAACATCGCGCTCGAGATCGCGAAGGAGCAGCCCACCGGAGCCGTCGCCTCCTGCGCCGATCTGGGAGTGGCGCAGGAGATCGCCACGGCCGCGTCGGCGCCCTACTTCCGCACCTACGTCAACACGGACGTCGTGGGCACCGAGCTCGGCGGCGTGCTGAAGAACCTCATCGCGCTCGCCATCGGCATCGTCGACGGCGTGGGCTACGGCGAGAACACGAAGGCCGCGATCATCACGCGCGGCCTCGCCGAGATGACGGAGTTCTCCGTCGCGTCGGGGGCGGATCCCGCCACGCTCTCGGGACTCGCCGGCCTGGGCGACCTCATCGCGACCTGCCAGTCGCCGCTCTCGCGCAACAACACCGCCGGCCGGCTCATCGGCCAGGGGTACACGCAGGAGGAGACGCGGGAGCAGATGCAGCAGGTGGCCGAGGGCATCACCTCCGTGCACCCCGTGCTCGAGCTGGCGCGGGAGCGCGGCATCGTGATGCCGATCGTCGAGCAGGTGCAGATGGTGCTGAACGGCACCATGGCGCCGAAGAACCTCGGCCCGCACCTCGCGACCGAGGACGACGTGCCCCAGCCCGAGCTCAGCCTCGCGGGGCCCGAGCCCGGCCGCTGGCGCCGGCTGCTGGACCGACTGAAGGGAACCCCCGCGTGAACACCGTCGCCAAGCGCACCGTCGCACTCCTGTTCGGCGGCCGGTCGAGCGAGCACGGCATCAGCTGCGTCACCGCGGCCGGCGTGCTCCGCGCGATCGACCGCTCCCGATTCGAGGTGATCCTCGTCGGCATCACCCGGCAGGGCGCGACCGTGCTGATGCACGAGAGCGACCTCGAGGGCTACCGGCTCGAGGCGGGCGCTCTGCCCGAGGTGCGCGACAACGGCACGCGGGTGCTGTGGCCGGCGTCGACCGCGACCCGTGCGCTCACCGTGATCGACCAGGCCGGCTCGCTGCGCACGCTCGGGCACGTCGACGCGGTGCTGCCGATGCTGCACGGGCCCTACGGCGAGGACGGCACCGTGCAGGGCATGCTCGACCTCGTCGACCTGCCGTACGTGGGCAGCGGTGTGCTCGGATCCGCGCTGTGCATGGACAAACACGCGGTGAAGACGGTGCTGGCCGACGCGGGGATCCGGGTGGCGCCGTGGCGCACCGTGACCCGCGAGCAGCTGGCTCGGGATCCGTACCTGGCGGAGCGCCTCGACGAGGGGCTGCGGTACCCGCTGTTCGTGAAGCCCGCCCGCGCCGGGTCGTCCGTCGGCGTGAGCCGGGTGACCGAGACGGCCGGCATCCCCGCCGCGCTCGAGACCGCCTTCGCCGAGGACCGCACCGTGCTGATCGAGTCGGGCGTGACCGGCCGCGAGGTCGAGATCGCGGTGCTGGAGGGGCGCGGCGACGCCGCGCCGCGCACCAGCTCGGTGATCGGCGAGATCGTGTTCACCGGGCGCGACTTCTACGACTTCGACGCGAAGTACCTCGGCGCCGCCGGCGTGGAGCTCGAGCTGCCCGCGAAGGTGACGGAGGACGAGTTCGCGGCGATCCGCGAGGCCGCCGTGCTCGCCTTCGAGGTCACCCAGTGCGCCGGGCTCGCGCGCATCGACTTCTTCCTCACCGCGGACGGCCCCGTGCTCAACGAGATCAACACGCTTCCCGGATTCACCCCGATCTCGATGTACCCGCGCCTCTGGGAGGAGTCCGGGCTCGGATACACGGAGCTCATCACGGAGCTCATCGAGCTGGCGATCGCGCGGGAACCCGCGTACTGAGCGCGGAGGGGGTCATCTCTCCATCCTGCGTGCGTGCGATTCGCGCGGCACGACCGGCTTCGCCGCGCGCAGAACGACCGCTGCCGCGCCCGGCCTAGAGATCGAGCGTGTCCGTGAGGCTGGTGCACTGGCGCAGCTGGGGCAGCTGCTGCGCGACCGCTCCCAGGTCGAGCACGGCCTCGGTCCCGCTGACCTGATCGGAGTCCACGAAGACCGCGAGCCCGGGTGAGCGGCCGTAGGCCTCGAAGCGGTAGATCGGCGCGGCCGAGTCGTCCACGATCCAGTCGACGCCGTTGACGTTGACGCAGCTGTCGGTCGTGGGGCCGCTCGGCTCGATCCCGCACTGCAGCTGCACCGCCGCGGGGTTGCCCCAGGCGCCGGTCGACTGCGCATTGGTGGTGCGTCGATCCATGCCGGCGACCTGTGCGGGCAGCCGCACGATGACGTCGGCGCACGCGGGGTCGTTCGCGTTCTCGGCGGCCTCCATCGGCACGTCGCCCGCGCAGGCGGTGAGCAGCGAGGTCGCGCCGGCGAGCACGGCGGTCAGCGCGAGGATCCGGAGAACGGGAGACTTCACGCTGCCAGCTTAGCGAGGCGCTCCTGTGCACTAGTTTGGGAGGGTGATGCAGACCGTGGGCGAGCTGGGGGAGAACGGCGTGCTCGGTCGGGTGCTGGCGCGCCTGAGCGGGGCTCGGGCGGCGGTGCTCGGGCCGGGCGACGACTGCGCGGTGCTGCGCGTGCGCGGCGACGCCGTGGTGACGACCGACACGATGATCGAGGGCCCCGACTTCAGGCTGGCGTGGCACGACGGCTTCGAGCTGGGGTGGAAGCTCGCGGCCACGAACCTCTCGGACGTCGCCGCCATGGGCGCCGTGCCCACCGCTCTCACGCTGGCCCTCGCGGTGCCGCACGACACGCCGGTCGCCCTGCTCGAGCGCATCGCCGAGGGGCTCGACGCCGCCTGCCGCACGCTCGCGCCCGGCTGCGGCGTGATCGGCGGCGACCTCGGACGGGCGCACGCCGTGACCGCGGCGGTGACGGCGATCGGGGAGCTGGACGGCCGCGCCCCGGTGCTCCGCTCGGGTGCGCGGCCCGGCGATGTCGTGGCCTACGCGGGCGAGCTCGGTCTCGCGGGGCTGGGCCTCTCGCTGCTGTTCGCCGAGGCCGCCGAGCCCGATGGGACCGCGCACGACCGCACCCTGGCCGAGCTCTGGGCGCGGCACCCCGAGGCGCTCGCGGCGCAGCTCGCGCCGGCGCCGCCGATCCCGCTCGGCCCGGTCGCGGCGCGCGCCGGGGCGAGCGCGATGATGGACGTCTCCGACTCGCTGTCGATCGACGCCCACCGGCTCGCGCGCGCCGGCGGCGTGCGGGTGCGGCTCGACGGCGCCCTGCTGGAGTCGGGTTTCGGCGAGCAGCACGGGGTGCGGGTGTCCGTCGAGGCGATGCTCACGGGCGGCGAGGACCACGGGCTGCTGGCGACGTTCCCCGCGAGCGCCGCACTGCCGGACGGCTTCCGGCCGATCGGCGCGGTGGGCGAGGGATCGGGGGTGCTGCTCGACGACGCGGCGATCGAGCCGCGCGGCTGGGACCCCTACACGGTGCGGCCGCCGGGGTCGTAGCCGCGAGGGGCTCGGGGCTGCGGCTAGTCCGCGGCTGTGGCCAGCCGCAGCGCCGCCCACAGCTCGGCTCGGGTGTCGGGGGAGTCGAGGTCGGCCTGCAGCAGCTGGGCCGCCGTCTGCACTCGCGCCTTGAGGGTGTGCCGGTGCACCCCCAGCTCGGCGGCCGCGGGACTCGTCTGTCCGTGGTGCGCGAGCCAGGCGGCGAGGCTCTCCTCGATGGTGTCGTCGTGGCGCCGGTCGTGGTGCCGGATCGGGGCGAGCAGGCCCTCGGCGCGCCGGCGGCCCTCGGGGTGCGTGCTCAGCAGGTGGAGCACGCCGTCGTGCAGCGCGGGCAGGTAGTCGACGGGGGCCTCCGCGCCGCTTGCGAGCGAGTAGGCGAGCGCGCGGTCGGCCTGGCCCAGCAGCTCCCCGAGCCGCTGCAGGGTGCCGCGCTCCGAGATGCCGGAGGGCACCCGGTGGGAGAGGAGGAGGCGGCGGATCGCCGGCAGGTGCCGGGTCTCGCCGACGATGAGCTCGGAGCCGCCGTGCGAGGCCGTGATGAGGCCCGGGCTCCCCGCGTCCAAGGAGTGCAGATCCTCCAGCAGCGCCGGGTCCGGGTGCTCGGCCGCGGGGTAGCGGGCCACCACGACGGGCCCGCGCGGCAGCCGGGACAGCGCGCCGCGGCTGAGGGCCTCGGCGAGCGCGAAATCCTTCGCCAGCAGCAGCCGCACGATCGCCTCGCGCAGCGCCGACTGCGCGTCGTCGATGCCGCTGCGGTGCTCGAGCTGCACCGTCGCGATCGCGGCGACGAGACCGATGAGGGTGCGCTCAGCGGTGTCGGGGGCGCCGTGATCCTCGACCACGAGCACCCCGAGCACGCGGCCCTGCCGGCCGAGCGCCTGCATCTGGATGCCGAACCCCTCGTCGGAGCCGATGCGGCCCGCGCTGACGCCGCGCTCGATGAGGCGCCTGGTCTCGCGCCGGAGCCACTCGGGCTGCATCTCGGCCCGGGCGGCCCGCGGCGCGAACTCGATGATGCGCCCCGAGCGGTCGGTCACGCAGACCCAGCGCCCGAGCCGGGCGGCGGCCTCGCGCACGGCGGCCCCGAGCCCGTCGCGGTGCAGCGACGCGGCGGCGACGGCGCGCTGCGACTCGAGCGCCCACAGGTCGCGCTCGCGGGCGCGGGCGTCGAGCAGGCGGGCCGCGGTCTGCACGATCTCGATGAAGGCGGTGTCGTACGGCACGCGGAAGAGCGGCAGGCCGAGCCGGTCGCAGGCGGACACGATGCGGGCCGGCACGCGGTCGAAGTGCAGGCCGACCGCGACGCCGAGGGCGGTGACGCCCGCATCGATCAGCCGCCGCACGTACGCGTCGGCGTCCTCCTGATCGCCCACGGCCGAGAATCGCGCGCCCGTGGTGAGCAGCACCGTGCGCGGCGGGAGGAACGGCGTGGGATCCTCGAGCTCGCTCACGTGCACCCACTGCACGGCGCGGTCGGCTGCGTGCTCGGAGGATCCCGCGATGAGCACCAGGCTGAGCTGGTACTGGTGCAGCAGCTCGCCGAGCGCGATCGTGGGCTGGGGGAGCGTCGCGCTCTCGGACGCTGCCGGGCGGCCCTGTGCCTCTGCCATGGTCCTCCCGGACTCGGTGTAGCCACTCTGTCGAAAGTCTCGGCAGATTTACTCCATTGTGGCACGAAGCGCCGTGGGGGTCACGGACTAGGCTGATCCGGAATCATCCGAATCCGCGCCGCGTGGGCGCGGGTTCAATCGAGTCTCAGGGCGCAGGCCCAGGCAAGGAGAATCATCATGGTCGATGTCATCGGCGGTCCCTCGCTTCCGCAGGAGCGCAAGCTCGTCACCAGCATCCCCGGCCCCAAGTCGCAGGAGATGCTGGCCCGCAAGAACGCCGCGGTCGCCGCCGGCGTCGGCGTGGCGCTCCCCGTCTCGATCGTCGCCGCGGGCGGCGGAGTGATGGTCGACGTCGACGGCAACTCGCTGATCGACCTCGGATCCGGCATCGCGGTGACCGGCGTCGGCAACTCGGCCCCGGCCGTCGTCAAGGCCGTGACCGAGCAGGTGCGGCGGTTCACGCACACCTGTTTCACCGTCACCCCCTACGACGGGTACGTGCAGGTCGCCGAGAAGCTCAACGAGCTCACCCCCGGCGATCACGAGAAGCGCTCCGCGCTCTTCAACTCGGGTGCCGAGGCCGTCGAGAACGCGATCAAGATCGCCCGCCACTACACCAAGAAGAACGCCGTCGTCGTCTTCGACCACGCCTACCACGGGCGCACCAACCTCACGATGGGCATGACCGCGAAGAACATCCCCTACAAGGACGGCTTCGGTCCCTTCGCCCCCGAGGTCTACCGCGTGCCCACCTCCTACCCCTTCCGCGACGGGCTCTCCGGCGCCGAGGCGGCGCAGGTCGCGCTGACCCAGATCGAGAAGCAGGTCGGCGCATCGAACCTCGCGGCGATCATCATCGAGCCGATCCAGGGCGAGGGCGGCTTCATCGCCCCGGCCGAGGGCTTCCTCCCCGCGCTGCAGGAGTGGGCGACCGCCAACGGCGTCGTCTTCATCCTCGACGAGGTGCAGACCGGCTTCGCCCGCACCGGCGACCTCTTCGCCGCGAACCACGAGGGCGTCGTCCCCGATCTCGTGACCACGGCCAAGGGCATCGCGGGCGGCCTGCCGCTCTCCGCGGTCACCGGCCGCGCCGAGATCATGGACTCCGCGCACGCGGGCGGCCTCGGCGGCACCTACGCCGGCAGCCCGATCGCCTGCGCCGCCGCGCTCGCCACGATCGAGACCTACCAGCAGGAGAACCTCACCGAGCGCGCCCGCGAGATCGGCGCCATCATCGAGGAGTTCTTCGGCGAGCTGGCGAAGAGCGACGACCGCATCGGCGACATCCGCGGCCGCGGCGCGATGCAGGCGATCGAGCTCGTGGAGTCCGGTTCGAAGACTCCGAACGCGGCGCTCACCGGCGCCATCGCGAAGCGCGCGGGCGAGCAGGGCGTCATCCTGCTGACCTGCGGCACCTACGGCAACGTGATCCGCTTCCTCCCGCCGCTGGCGATCTCCGACGAGCTGCTGCGCGAGGGCCTGCAGATCGTCGCCGACGCCCTGGCCGCCAACTGACCGACGCAGTCGGTCGTCACGAAAGGACACCAGACATGGCACTCAAGCCCAATGAGCAGGAGCTGCTCGACCGCGTCGAGAGCGGTCTCGGGATCGGCGGCAAGTGGGAGGCCTCGACCTCCGGCGCGACGTTCGATGTGACCGATCCCGCGACGGGCGAGGTCATCAAGACGATCGCGGATGCGACGGTCGAGGACGCGGTGCGCGCGCTGGACGCCGCGGTGGAGGCGCAGGAGGAGTGGGGCAACACGCCCACCCGCGTGCGCTCGAACATCCTGCGCCGCGCCTTCGATCTGCTGATGGAGCGCAAGGAGGAGTTCGCGCTGCTGATGGCCATGGAGATGGGCAAGCCCATCGCCGAGGCCCGCGGCGAGGTCGTCTACGGCGGCGAGTTCCTGCGCTGGTTCTCGGAGGAGGCCGTGCGGGTGCAGGGCGACTACCGTCCGAACCCGGAGGGCACCGGCAACATGGTCGTGTCGCACCTGCCGGTGGGCCCCTGCTACTTCATCACGCCGTGGAACTTCCCGCTGGCGATGGCGACCCGCAAGATCGCCCCGGCGCTGGCTGCGGGCTGCACCTCGGTGATCAAGCCCGCAGCCCTCACGCCGCTGACCACGATCTACTTCGTGCAGCTGCTCGAGGAGGCCGGCCTGCCCGCGGGTGTGGTCAACGTCGTGCCGACCTCGAAGTCGAGCGCGCAGTCGAGCGCGCTGCTGTCGGATCCGCGCCTGCGCAAGCTGTCGTTCACGGGCTCCACGCCGGTGGGCGTGAAGCTGCTCGAGGCGGCGGCTCAGAACGTGCTGCGCACCTCGATGGAGCTCGGCGGCAACGCGCCGTTCGTCGTGTTCGAGGACGCGGACCTGGACAAGGCCGTGGAGGGCGCGCTGCTGGCGAAGTTCCGCAACATCGGCCAGGCCTGCACCGCCGCGAACCGCATCATCGTGCACGAGTCGGTCGCGGACGAGTTCGCGCGCCGCGTGGGCGAGAAGGTCGCGGCCATGTCGATCGGCCGAGGCGCCGACGAGGGCAACGACATCGGCGCCCTGGTCGAGGAGAAGGCCGTGGCCAACACTGCCCGCCTCGTCGCCGACGCGGTGGAGACCGGCGGCACGATCGTCACCGGCGGAGAGATCGTGGACGGCCCGGGCCACTTCTTCCAGCCGACCGTGATCGACAAGCTCAGCCCGCAGGCGGCGATCATGCGCGAGGAGATCTTCGGGCCGGTGCTCGGGATCATCCGGTTCTCGACCGAGGACGAGGCCGTGGAGATCGCGAACAACACCGAGTACGGGCTCGTGAGCTACGTGTTCACCGAGAACCTCGCTCGCGGCCACCGCATGATCGAGAAGCTCGAGACCGGCATGATGGGCCTCAACACCGGCCTCGTGTCCAACGCGGCGGCCCCGTTCGGCGGCGTCAAGCAGTCGGGCGTCGGCCGCGAGGGCGGCTTCGACGGCATCCACGAGTTCCTCTCCACGAAGTACACCCTGATCCCGCGCTCCTAGGCGCGGCGCATCGCGAAGGCCCGGGATCCCTCTCGAGGGGGTCCCGGGCCTTCGGAGTCCCTCAGCGCCGCTGCGCGGGCTCCGAGCGCCTCAGCGCTGCGCGGGCCGCCTGTCGGCGGCAGAAATCGCGCAACGCGTTGCGTTGCCTCTAAGCGATTTCCGCCCACCACAGGGCGGTCTCGCCGTAGCGCTTCTCGCGCACGCGGGCGAGGCCGGCGGGCCAGCCCGGCTCGGGGGAGCGGCTGCTGCGTTCCACGAGCACGGCCGCGTCGGGGGTGAGCAGCGGCACGAGCGCCGCGAGGTTCGCGGTGAGCTCGGCCTCCCCGAGGTCGTAGGGAGGATCGAGCAGCGCGACGTCCCAGAGCGGCCCGGGATCCCGCGGCCCCGAGTGCGCTCCGTCGAGGTAGCCCTGCACCGACTGCCGCACCACCTCGATGCGGGGCGCCGGTCCGGCCGCCGCGGCCCGGTCGAACGCGCCGAGCACCGTACGGGCGTTGCGCCCCGCCACCTGCGCCGCGCCGGGGTGCTTCTCGACGAGCACCACCTCGGATGCCCCGCGGCTCGCGGCCTCGAGGCCCAGCGCGCCGGACCCCGCGTAGAGATCGAGCACCCGGCAGCCCTCGACCAGGCCCCAGGACTCGAGCGCGGAGAAGATCGCCTCGCGCACGCGGTCGCTCGTGGGCCGGGTACCCGACTTGGGCACTTCGAGGCGCAGGGATCCGGCGATCCCGGAGATTACTCTGGTCACTCCACGAGGGTAGCGCGCCCGGACCCGGGCGGTGCGCCTCGGGGGAGCTCGCGCGGGCGTCCGGGGTCGCCGCTACGCTGGAGGCATGACCCGCGCCACCCTCGACACACCCCTCGACGGGGTCGTCGGGGCGCGCACGGCGAAACCGCTGGAGCGCGCATTCGAGATGCGCACGGTGGGCGATCTGCTCCTCCACTTCCCGCGGCGGTACTCGCGCCGGGGCGAGCTGACCCCGCTGCGCGGCCTGCCGCTGGGGGAGCAGATCACCGTGGTCGCGCAGGTGCTCGACGTGCGGGAGCGCCGCATGCAGCGCCGCAACGGCAGCCTGCTCGAGGCGCGCATCACCGACGGCACCGGCACGCTCACGCTCACCTTCTTCAACCAGCAGTGGCGCGTGCGCGACCTCGTCGCGGGGCGCCGCGGCATCTTCGCGGGCAAGGTGAGCGAGTACCGAGGCCAGCTGCAGCTGCAGCACCCCGAGTACGAGCTGTTCGAGAACCGCGACGAGGCGCCGGGCGGCGAGCAGCTCGACGAGGCAGCGGCCAAGGCCTGGGCCGAGACGCCCGTGCCCATCTACCCGGCGACGGCGCAGATGCCGAGCTGGACCCTGCAGCGCGCCGTCGAGCTCGCGCTCGACGCGCTGGGGCCGGTGCCCGATCCGCTGCCGGCCGCCCTGCGCGAGTCCGAGGACGTCGTCGAGATCGGTCGCGCCCTCGAGCTGATCCACCGCCCGCAGCGCGACGCCGACTGGCGCGCGGCGCGGCACAGCATGCTCTTCCGCGAGGCGTTCGAACTGCAGCTCGCGCTGCTCGATCGGCGGCGCCGCGCCGGCCTCGAGGCGAGCACTCCGCGCCCCCTCGGCCCGGGCGACGCGGAGGGGCTGAGCCCGCTCGCCCGATTCGATGCGGCACTGCCCTTCGAGCTCACGGGGGATCAGCGCCGCGCGGGCGAGACCATCTCGGCGGAGCTCGCGGCGCCGCACCCGATGCACCGGCTGCTGCAGGGCGAGGTCGGATCGGGCAAGACCCTCGTCGCGCTCAGGGCCATGCTGCAGGTGGCCGGATCCGGCGGCCAGAGCGCGCTGCTCGCCCCCACCGAGGTGCTCGCGGCCCAGCACTTCCGCTCCATCACCGAGGCGCTGGGCCCGGAGCTCGCCGCCGAGCTCAACCCCGTGCTGCTGACCGGGCGCATGCCGGCGGGCGAGCGCAAGCGCGCGCTGCTGTCGCTCGCCTCCGGCACGGCGCGGATCGCGGTCGGCACGCACGCACTCATCAGCGAGGGGGTCGCGTTCTACGACCTCGGCTTCATCG
The DNA here is from genome assembly GCF_053528595.1 of Leucobacter sp. Taxonomy (NCBI): domain Bacteria; kingdom Bacillati; phylum Actinomycetota; class Actinomycetes; order Micrococcales; family Microbacteriaceae; genus Leucobacter; species Leucobacter sp. The sequence continues at coordinate 31,227 of NZ_JAIVPF010000085.1, forward strand.
TGGTCGACGAGCAGCACCGCTTCGGCGTCGAGCAGCGCGAGGCGCTGCGCCGCAAGGGCAGCCAGCCGCACGTGCTCGCCATGACCGCGACCCCCATTCCGCGCACCGTCGCGCTCACCGCCTTCGGCGACCTCGAGGTGCTCACGATCCGCGAGCTTCCCCGGGGCCGCCAGGGCATCGAGACGTTCACGGTGCCCGAGCTCGAGATGCCGGGCCGGGCCGCCCGGGTCTGGGCGCGCGCCGCCGAGGATCTCGCCGCGGGCCGCCAGGTCTACGTCGTCTGCCCGGCGATCTCGGCGGGCAACGCCGATCCCGAGCTGGAGGAGGACCCCGAGTCCGCCGACCGTCCGCTCGCCAACGTCGAGGACACGGTCGCGGAGCTGCGCCGGCGTCCCGAGTTCGCCGGCGTGGAGATCGCGGGCCTCGACGGCGGCATGAGCTCGGCCGACAAGGACCGCGTGATGCGGGCCTTCGCGGCCGGCGAGATCGGGATCCTCGTCGCCACGACCGTCATCGAGGTCGGCGTGAACGTGCCCAACGCCTCGATCATGATCGTGCGCGACGCGGATCGCTTCGGCATCTCGCAGCTGCACCAGCTGCGCGGCCGCGTCGGCCGGGGCGAGCACCCCGGCCTCTGCCTGCTCATGACCACCGCCGAGCAGGGCACGGTCGCCCGCGAGCGGATCGAGTCCGTGGCGAGCACCTCCGATGGCTTCGCGCTGGCCGAGATCGACCTCGAGCTGCGCCGCGAGGGCGACATCCTGGGCACCGCCCAGTCCGGCGGGCGCTCGACGCTCCGCCTGCTGCGCGTCGCCGAGCACGGCGAACTCATCATCCGCGCCCGCGAGCTGGCCGCGGAGCTGCTCGAACGCGATCCCGAGCTGCGCGAGGCGCCGGGGCTGGCAGCGCTGATCGCGCGCGAGCACGAGGCCGGCCACCTCGACAACCTCGCCAAGTCCTAGCCCGGGATCCTCGGAGAACACGGTACCCAGGTACCATCCCGGACAGCACCGGGGGCCGATCCGCCGGGCACCCGTGCGCTCCTAGCGTGGAACCATCGCCGAAACCCGGCGAGTGCGAACGCGAGGAGAGACCCATGATCGAGGCACGCGGCCTGAGCAAGCACTACGGGCAGAAGGTCGCGGTCGACGACCTCAGCTTCACCATCCGCCCCGGCCAGGTGACCGGCTTCCTCGGCCCCAACGGCGCCGGCAAGTCGACCACGATGCGGCTGACGGTCGGGCTCGACCGCCCGAGCGCCGGTACTGTCACGGTGAACGGGCACCGCTACCGCGACGCGGCGGCCCCCCTCTCCGAGGTGGGCGCGCTGCTCGACGCGAAGGGCGTGCACCCCGGGCGCAGCGCCCGCAGCCACCTCACCGCGCTCGCGGCCACGCACGGCATCCCCGACCGCCGGGTGCACGAGGTGCTCGAGCAGACCGGCCTCGCCGCGGTCGCGAACAAGCGCGTGGGCGGCTTCTCGCTGGGCATGGGGCAGCGGCTCGGGATCGCGGCCGCGCTGCTCGGGGATCCGCAGGTGCTGATCCTCGACGAGCCCGTCAACGGCCTCGACCCCGACGGGGTGCTGTGGGTGCGCCGGCTGCTGCGCCACCTGGCGGGCGAGGGCCGCACGGTGCTGCTGTCGAGCCACCTCATGAGCGAGATGGCGCAGAGCGCCGACCACGTGATCGTGCTCGGCCGCGGCCGCGTCGTGGCCGACGCCCCGATCGCCGAGATCCTCACCCGCGGCGGCGGCGACCGGGTCGCGGTGCGCAGCCCCGAGGCCGCGCGCCTCGCGGCCGCCCTGCTGAACATCGCCGGGGTCGAGCTCGAGCCGGAGGACGACGAGCGCTTCACCGCGAGCGGCATCGCCGCCGCCGAGATCGGGCGCGCCGCGGCGCAGCTCGGCATCGAACTGCACGAGCTCAGCCCCGTCGCCTCCAGCCTCGAGGACGCCTACCTCGCCCTCACCCGCGAGCAGGTCGAGTACCAGGCCGCGTGACCCCCGCCATCCCCGAACCGACCTCCCAGCAAAGGAACGCATCATGAACTCCACCATCGTCATCGACGCGAGCCGCGCGCCCGAGCCCGCGACCCCGGCCGCCTCCGCGCGCCCGGCGCGCGGGCCCCGCCCGACCCCGCAGTACCGCCTGAGCTTCGCGGGCGTGCTGCGCTCGGAGCGCATCAAGCTCACCTCGCTGCGCAGCATCCGGCTCACGCTGCTCATCACCGTGCTCCTCGGCCTCGGCCTGAGCGCGATGATCGCGCTGCTCTGGAGCCGCGACATCGGCGGCGAGGGCGCGATGGTCGGCTCCGATCCGGCGGGCCTGCAGACCTACCTGCTCATCGTGTCGACGTTCACCGCTCCCTTCCTCGCCCTCGTCTTCGGGGTGCTCGGGGTGTTCGCCATCTCGAGCGAGTACTCGAGCGGCATGATCCTCTCCACGCTCACGGCCGTGCCGAGGCGCTCGCCGGTGTTCGCCGCGAAGGCGCTGGTGACGGCCGCGATCGCCGCGATCACGGCGCTGGCCCTCGTGCTCGGCGGTCTCGGGATAGCGGTGGCCTTCCTGCCCGATGCCGCGGCGCAGATCGGCTCGACCGCGGTGATCTCGGGGGCGCTCGGAACGGTCGCCTACCTCGTGCTGATCGCCCTGCTCGCCTTCGGCGTCGCCGGCCTGCTGCGCTCGACCGCGGGCGGCATCGCGGTGGTGGCCGGCCTCACCTTCGTGCTGCCGATCGCGTTCCAGCTGCTCACGCTCACCGGCTGGGAGTGGGTCCCGACCGTCTCGGCGTACCTGCCGGCCGAACTCGGCAGTACGCTCTCGCAGGGCATCGCCGAGTCGACGCTCGCGGAGGTGGCGACGATCGAGGGCGCCGCCGCGCCCGCGGGCCCGGGCTACTGGCTCGCGCTCGTCTCGATGGTCGGCTGGGCGGCGATCGCGGTCGCCCCCGCGGCCCTCGCCTTCCAGCGCCGCGACGCCCGCTGAGCCGGGTGCCGTCGATCCGGGCCCGCGGTCGCGAGGATAGGCTGAGAGGGTGACCCAGCAGCCGAACGAGGGGGAGGTGCGCCTCCCGCGCCCGCCGGGGGTCCTCCGGCGGGCGCTCGCCGCGCACCCGCTCGCGGTCGACGTCTTCATCGTCGTCTGGTACTTCATCGGCTGTCTGCTCGGCCTGTTCATCGACTTCGTGGGCGCCGCGGCGCCGCTCGACGGCGACGGCCCCTGGTTCGCGATCCCCGGCTCCCTGGAGTGGCCGTGGTGGCCCGTCGCCGTGCTGCGCATCCTCGCCGTCGCCGCCGCGCTGCTCTTCCGCCGCCGCTATCCGCTCGCGGGCCTCATCGTCACGGTGCTGGCGATGTTCGGCGAGCAGGGGGCGCTGAGCCTCGCGACCGGCGTCGCCCTGCTGTTCATGCTCTACGCGGTGCCGGTCTACCGCAGCGTCGCCGCCGGCTGGCTCGGCTTCGGGATCGCGCTGGGCGCGAGCCTGCTGAGCTACGGGCTGGAATCGCTCGTGGGGGCGGCCGCCGGGGGCGACTCCGCACCGGGCAGCGTGCTCTTCACCGAGACGGGGCGCGCCGGCAGTATCGGCGAGTTCATCGCGATCAGCGTCATGACCGCGATCTGGTACCTCGCGATCGTCGTGCTCGGCATCAACCTGGGCAACCGGCGCCGCTACCTGCAGGCGATCATCGACCGGGCGCACCAGCTCGCCCGGGAGCGGGACCAGCTGGCGCGGCTCGCGGTCGCGGAGGAGCGATCCCGCATCGCCCGGGAGATGCACGACATCGTCGCGCACTCCGTGTCGGTGATGATCGCGCTGTCGGAGGGCGCCGCCCGCGCCGCCGCGGCGGCTCCCGACGACGCGGCGGACGCGATGCGGCGCAGCGCCGAGACCGGCCGCACCGCGCTCGCCGAGATGCGCCGGCTGCTCGGCGCGCTGCACTCGCCGGAGGGGCGGGCAGATCTCGTGCCGCAGCCCGGGGTGCAGGACCTGCCCGGGCTGGTGCGCGGCTTCGTCGACGCGGGGATCGCGGTGTCGCTCGAGGTGTCGGGGGAGGCGAGCGGCGACCGCGGGCAGGACCTGGCCGTCTACCGCGTCGTGCAGGAGGGGCTCACCAACGTGCTGCGATACGCGGGCACCGGCGCCCGGGCCAAGGTGACGGTGATGCGCCAGCCAGACCGCACGGTGGTGCAGGTGCGCGACTACGGCACGCCGCCCGGGGCGCCCACCCCCGTGGCGGGCCTGGGATCGGGCCGGGGCCTCGCCGGGCTCGCGGAGCGCGCCCGGGTGTTCGGCGGCAGCATCGAGTCCGGCCCGGTGGATCCGTCCGCCGGCGGCGGCTGGCGGCTGTGGGCGGTGCTGCCGGTGAATGCCGACGCGCGCGAGACCAACGAGACGGGCGCGACGAGCGCGACGAACGAGTCGACGACGGAGAGCGAGGACCGCGCATGAGCGACGAGCAGATCAGGGTGATGCTGGTCGACGACCAGGAGCTGATCCGCACCGGGTTCCGGCTGGTGCTGCTCGGCGAGCCGGGGGTCGACGTGGTGGCGGAGGCGTCGGACGGCGAGGCGGCGCTCGCCGAGCTCGCCCGCCTGCGCGCCGATGGATCGGGCTGCGACGTCGCGCTCATGGACGTGCGCATGCCCGGCATGAACGGCATCGATGCGACGGCGCGGATCGTGGCCGGGTTCCCGGAGACGCGCGTCGTGGTGCTGACCACCTTCGACCTCGACGAGTACGCCACGGGGGCGATCCGGGCGGGGGCGAGCGGCTTCCTGCTCAAGGATGCGCGGCCGACGGAGCTCGTCGACGCGATCCGGCGCGTGGCCGCCGGAGACGCCGCGATGGCGCCGAGCGTGACGAGGCGGCTGCTCGAGCAGATCAAGGCCGGGGGAGCGCCGGGGATCGGGGCGGCCGCGGCCGACGATCCCGCGCCCGACGAGGTGCTCGGCGCGCTCACCGAGCGCGAGCTCGACGTGCTGCGGCTCATCGCGGAGGGGAGGAACAACGCCGAGATCAGTGCGGAGCTCTTCCTCTCGGAGTCGACCGTGAAGACGCACGTCGGGCGCGTGCTGGCCAAGCTGCAGCTGCGGGATCGGGTGCACGCGGTGATCTTCGCCAAGCAGCACGGGCTGTAGGCTAGAGCGCATGAGCAACATCGCCGTCGTCCCCGGGTCCTTCGACCCGGTCACCCTGGGGCACCTCGACGTCATCCGCCGTGCAGCGGGGGTGTTCGACCAGGTGCACGTCCTCGTCGTCCACAACCCGGGCAAGGACGCGATGCTGCCGATCAGCGAACGCGTCGGCCTGATCCAGAAGTCGATCGAGGAGGACCCGGAGATGCCCGGGAACATCCTCGTCGCATCGTGGTCGGTCGGACTGCTGGTCGACTACTGCACGGAGGTGGGTGCCTCGGTGCTGGTGAAGGGGATCCGCTCCCAGATCGATGTGGCCTACGAGACGCCCATGGTGCTCATGAACCGCAGCCTGGCGGGCGTCGAGACGGTGTTCATGCTGCCCGATCCCGCCCACGCCCACGTCTCCAGCACGCTCGTGCGCCAGGTGGCCTCGCTCGGCGGCGACGTGAGCCCGTACGTGCCGCCGGCCGTCGGCCGTTTCCTCGACAAGACGAGGCCCGTCTGATGCCGGGAGCGCGCGTGTTCCAGGAGAGCGTCCGCGATCTGCTGCACCGCCCGGGCGAGATGCGGGAGCGCTCGCACGAGCTCCGGACTCCCGAGAAGCTGGGCGAGGGACTGGCCTGGGTGCCGGAGGGCGAGCGGATCGATCTCGACGTGCGGCTCGAATCGGTGCACGAGGGGGTCCTCGTGACCGCAGAGGTGCGCACGACGGTGCACGCGGAGTGCGGTCGTTGCCTGAAAGTCTTCACCACGCCGTTTCAAGTCGAGTTTCAGGAGCTTTTCGCGTATACTCCTACGGAGGCCGACGAGTACGGGGTTCACGGTGATCACGTGGATCTTGAACCCCCGCTCCGAGACGCGGTAGTGCTCGCACTACCGTTTCAGCCTGTGTGTCGCCCGGACTGTCCGGGGCTCGATCCCGAGTCCGGTGAGCTGCGCGAGGCCGAGGCTGCGGCGGTGCCCGACGCGGATATCGATCCGCGGTGGGCGGCGCTGGCCGGTTTCGAGGCGAGCAGCGCCGAGAATGCTCCGGCAGAGGCTGAAGAAGAACCTGGCTCGGGTGAGACTCCCGGGTCCGTAAGCAAGTAGGAAAGAGAGCATCATGGCTGTTCCCAAGCGCAAGATGTCGCGTTCGAACACCCGTCACCGTCGTTCGGCGTGGAAGGCCGAGGCCCCGAAGCTGGTGAAGACCGTCGAGAACGGCCGCACCGTCTACAGCCTCCCGCACCGCGCCCGCGTGGTCGAGGACTCGCAGGGCAACGCCCTCTTCCTCGAGTACAAGGGCCGCAAGGTCGCCGACGCGTAAGTTGGCGTCGAACTCTCGAGAGCCGTCGGGAACGCCGCAGGGCGAGCCCGGCGGCTTTCTCGTGCCCTTCGGGCTCTCCGTCGATCCCGGGCTGCTGCAGCTCGCGCTCACGCACCGCTCCTGGGCCTACGAGCACGGGGGCGCGCCCCACAACGAGCGTCTCGAGTTCCTCGGCGACTCGATCCTGGGCCAGGCCGTCACGGTCAAGCTCTACCGGGACTATCCGGAGCTGAGCGAGGGCGAGCTCGCGAAGCGCCGCGCCGCGCTCGTCTCGACGGTCGCGCTCGCCGAGGTGGCGCGCGGACTCGGGATCGGGGCCTCGCTGCGCCTCGGCCGGGGCGAGGAGCTCACCGGCGGCCGCGACAAGGACTCGATCCTGGCGGACGCCGTCGAGGCGACCATCGGCGCGGTGTTCCTGTCGACGGGTCCCGCGGTCGCCGATCGCTTCGTGCTCGACCTCATCGCGCCGCTCCTCGCCGACCCGGAGCGCTTCACGGTGTCGCTCGACCCGAAGACGTCCCTGCAGAAGGAGGCGGCGCGGCGCGGGCTGCCGCACCCGCCCTACGAGACCACCGGCAGCGGCCCGGATCACGACCGCCGCTACACCGCGCGCGTCACCCTCGACGGGGCGACCGGCGTGGGCAGGGGCACGAGCAAGAAGGTGGCCGAGCTGGCCGCCGCGCGCGACGCGGTGGAGCAGCTGCGCGCCCGCGACGGGAAGTAGCCGCCGTGCCGGAACTGCCCGAGGTCGAGGTGGTGCGCGCCGGCCTGGCGCCCGCCGTCGACGGCGCCCGGGTCATCGGAGCCGAGGTGCGGGATCCCCGCGCCCTCAAGCGGCACCTGCCGCTCGGCCTCGACGGGCGGCCGGGGGACGACGGGCTCGGCGGCCACGGCGTCACCCTGACCGCGGCCGCCGGTGCGGCGCGCGCCGCCGACTTCGAGCGACGGGTCACGGGGCTGCGTCTCGCGGCGCCGGAGCGGCGCGGCAAGTTCCTGTGGATCCCGGTGGCCCCGCCGGCCGAGCGGGTGCAGCGGGTCGAGACCTCGCGGCCCGCGCCCTCCCAGGCTCTCCTCGCGCACCTCGGCATGAGCGGTCAGCTGCTGCTGCGCACCCTCGAGGCGCCGGACGATCGGCACGTGCGCATCCGGCTCTGGATCGAGCACCCCGCCCACGGCGAGCTGCGGCTCGACTTCGCCGACCAGCGGCTCTTCGGCTCCCTCGCCCTCGACGCGCTCACGCCGGCCGTCGGGGGAGGAACGGTGCCGGGGCAGGCGGGGCACATCGCGCGGGATCCCCTCGACCCCGCGTTCGACGACGAGGCCTTCCTCGCCGCGCTGCGCTCCCGCGCCTCCGGCCTGAAGAAGCTGCTGCTCGATCAGGGGCTCGTGAGCGGCGTCGGCAACATCTACGCCGACGAGGCGCTGTGGCGGGCACGGCTGCACCCCGAGACCCCGGGGCGCGCCCTGGGCCCGCGCAAGGCGCGCGAGCTGCTGCTGCGCCTGCGGGAGGTCTTCGCACAGGCGCTCGCCGAGGGCGGTACGAGCTTCGACGAGCAGTACGTCAACGTCAACGGCCAGGCGGGGTACTTCGCGCACTCGCTCAACGCCTACGGTCGCACCGGGCAGCCGTGCCCACGCTGCGGCACGCTGATCCGGCGCATCGTGATCGGCGGGCGCTCCTCGCACTTCTGCCCGAAGTGCCAGCGGCGGCGGTAGCGTCTCTTCGCTCGCCGTCATCCTGCGCGAGCATCACCCTCGGTCATCCTGCGCGAGCCTGCGAGTCGCGGGATCCACCCTTGCGCTATTCCCTTTTCGATGCCGGATGAGTAGGGTCGAGTCACGATCGTGAACAAGGGAGTTCGAACGATGCAGAAGCCCACCGTGGTCATGTTCGGCGTCGGGGCGATGGGCAGCATCATCGCGAGGATGCTGCTCGAACGAGATGCGGAGATCGTCGGCGCGGTCGCGCGGAGCACCGTCGGAAAGACGCTCGGCGAGGTCGCGTCGCTGGGCGGCGACGCTGCCCGGGTGGTGGTCGAGGCGGGCATCGACGAGGTGCTCGCACGCACGAAGCCCGATCTGGTCGTGATGACGATCGCGAGCTACATGGAGGATGTGAAGGAACCGGTGCTCACCTGCCTGCGGCACGGTGCGAATGTCATCTCGCTCGCCGAGGAGAACCTCTATTCGTGGCACACGAGCCCGGAAGACACCGCGGAGATCGACCGTGTCGCGCGCGAGAACGGCGTCACCTACACGTGCTCGGGTCACCAGGACGGCTACTGGGTCCAGCTCGTCGCCACGCTCATGGGCACCGCGCACCGCATCGATGAGGTGCACGGCAAGGCCTCGTGGAACGTCGACGACTTCGGACCCGAACTCGCACGCGACCAGCAGGTGGGCGACACCGCCGAGGAGTTCGCGGCCTGGCTCGGCACCGCGGAGCGCCCGCCCACGTTCGGCCGCAACAGCCTGCACGCCGTCGCCGCGGCGAGCGGGCTGACGGTCGAGGACTCCACGACCGAGACCGAGCCCGTGTTCGCGGCCGAGGACATGTATTGCGCCGCACTCGACACCACCGTGCCGGCCGGTCGGGTGATCGGGTTCACCGATATCGATGTCGTGACCACGGAAGAGGGCCCGCGGCTCGTCATGGAGATGACCGGAAAGGTGTATTCGCCGGGCGAGGCCGACAGCAACTCCTGGGTGCTGAGCGGTGAACCCGCGCTCGATCTCGAGAACCGGGTGCTGCCGACGCACCTCACCACCTGCGCGACGCTCGTGAACCGCATACCGCAGGTGCTGAACGCCGAGCCGGGCTACGTGTCGGTCGCGGAACTGCCGAGGCTGCGGTACATGGCGGGACCGATCGCGAGTCACCTCGCCTGAATTCGCGCGCCGCCCGCAGCACATCGGGGGTGATCGTCTCACCCGTGCACGCGTATGCGGGCCGGCGCCCTATCGCCCATCGAAATGCCATAGAGTGTGTGCGGGGTGGGGATCCCAGGCTGAAGGAGCCCGAGCCGTGAACCAGCGAAACTACCTGATCTTCGACGACGCGCTGCAGGACGAGAGCGTACGACCCGTGTTCGACCGAGCGGTCGAGCGGGTGAACGACGGCACCTTGCGCGCGCGGGGCCTGAACGGCGACTACCCGATGGGATTCGTCGTCGACGGTCAGGGGATCCTCGGTACCGCCGTGCTCGAGTTCGGCATCGGGCTCGTGCCCGCCGGCGAGTTCGACTACGAGCAGGCTCGCGCATTCACCGAGCGCATGCGGGTGCTGCTCGGGTGGAACGATATCGACTACACGCTCGAGCGGTGGGTCGAGAGGCGACTGCGTGACCCCTACTTCGAGAATCTCGGCAGCGATTGGAACCAGGACTGGCAGCTGAGGCCGGACGCCGACACGAGCCACCTGCCCGATGCCTTCTTCCAGTTCGCCTGCTATGTCGCGATCGGCGAGCTCAAGCACGGCCCCAGCTACGCCTCCGTCAGCGCGAACCGCATCTTCGACTGGGTGGCGAAGCTCGGCAGCACGCTGCCCGCGCGGCTCAAGAAGCACGGCACGGGGGAACTGCCCGCCGAGCTCGCGCATTTCGCGGGCGAGGGCGAAACCGCGGGTGTGACCGCGAAGGCGAACGACGCCCTCGCCGTGATCCGCCTCACGGTGAAAGAGGAGGGCGAAGCAGCGTATGCCGCGATCCTCGACTATCTCGCCCGGTTGCTCGAGACGACCGACTTCCCCCGATCCTTCTCGATCGAGTTCCGCGGGCCGACGAAGCAGCACCTGCCGATCGCGGGTCTGCCGAAGAAGGGCGTCAACCAGCTCTTCGCCTGTGCCGCGGCCTATCCCGCGCTGTGGCCGGCGATCGAGCGCTACGCTCGGGCCGCGATGCGCGAGGACGAGTGGTACGACAACCTCGAGGACGAGCACTGCGCGATGCCGGGCAGCTTCGCGGTGTTCGCGCTCGGCCTGGCGTCCGCCGCCGCGGGCAGCGGCGACTACGCCCCGCTCGTGCTCGACTACCTGCGCGAGGTCGACGGCGAGCACCAGGAGCTGCAGGCCAGGTTCGTGGAGGCGCACCTCGACGCGCACGGCTTCACCGCTCTGGGCGTCGCCTACCTCGTGGCGTGCGCGGGCAACATCCAGCACATGCGGCATCGCAGGGCCTACCCGGCGATGATCGCAAACCGCGAGAGCCTCGAGGCGCTGCTCGCGGTGCGCGAGGCGGCCGCGGGCGGGGCGCGAGGCGAGGCGTCGGGGATCGCCGCGCTGCGCGCGAACCTCGAGGGCGTGCCGGTCGAGGGCTACGCCTGGCGGCATGCCCTTTCCGCGATCTGGGGCGACGCCGCCGAGCAGCGCGATGCCTCGGGGCGCGTCGGTGCGAATGTGATCGACGCGGCGCCCGAGGGGCTGCGCCCGCTCTACGAGCGGGTGTTCGCAGCCGGGACCGAGGGGGAGTGATGCGCGAAGTCGATGCGGTTCGCCGGGTGAGCGAGCCGACGACCGGGCTGGACTCGTCGCCGGTGCAGATACGCTCGGCGAGGGCGGGCCTTCCACCGCAGCCCGCGCTGCGGAATCGAGATCGGAGCAGCAATGGCTGAGCGAGAGAAGAGCGGCGCCGACTGGAAGGCGATCGAGGCGGCCGCAGCAGCGCAGTTGGTCGCGGCGGTGCGCGCGGTGCGCGAGCGGAACCCCGAGGAGCGCGTCTACGGGGCGATGTTCCACGAGTTCTACGGCGACGGGTCGGTGATCTACTGGCCGGTCGTCACCGTCGGCACGGAGGAGTCCCTGGCGGAGGTCGTCGCGGCCTACGCCGCACGCCACGGGGGAGGCGAGGATCTGGACGGATCGCTGCGCTGGTCGGGGCCCGACCTCGTGCACTCCTTCGAACCGGGGGAGCCGGAGCAGGCGCTCGCAGCGGGGGTGCAGGCTGCGGCGTCGCGGAGCGGCGGGTTCGAGCAGTGGGAGCGCGCCTACGACCGCTTCCTGCACTGCTTCCCGAGAGCTGCGAAGCTGGCGCGCAAGGAGCTCGTGTCCGAGGGTCTCACCGGCAAGCACTTCATCGCGATCGCCGAGGACGAGGCGGGCGACCTCGTGCCGCTGAGCCTCACCAGGGTGCAACTGCTGAAGCACTTCCCGCAGTATGACGCCGCCGAGCAGGAGCGCCGGCGGCTCGCGGCGCTGCCCGTCGAGGAGCGTGCGGCCGAGCTGCTGCCCGAGGCGGTCGCACCGAGCTATCGGGGGCCGCTCGTCGGCGAGCACCAGGGTCTGCTGGTGGCGTGCGGCGAGGTTGCGCTGCCGGCGCTGGTGCGGGTCGTGCGGGGCGAGGAGCACCCGCGAGGCGCCGTGACAGCCGCGAAGCTGCTCGCCGAGATCAACATCGACACGCCTGAGGTCGTCCAGGCGCTCGACGGGCTCATGCGACGGGAGAAGGCGGAGCTGAACGCGCGAGCCTGGGCCGCCTCGGCGCTCGCGCGCATGGACCGGGCCGGGTTGATCCTCGCGCGCGTCTCCGAGCTGCCCGAGGAGGTGGTGGCGCGCGGGATCGGCGATCCGCTCCGCTCCTTCCGCGACCGGGGCGCCCACCGCCCGCTCGACTACGCCCCGCTCGAGACCGTGCTGCGCGAGCACCCCGAGCTCGAGCCGGCCTTCGCAGAGGAGCTGAAGCCCGGCCACGGTTTCTGCACGCTCGAGCCCGCCGAGATCCCGGTCGCCCGCGCCGCCCTCGCCTCGGCGTTCGAGGTCATCCGCACCCACGCCCGCATCGTGCTCGAGAACGCGGGTGAGAAGCCATGACCGACGACTGCCGTACGACATTGCTGAGACCGGGGGCGCCCCTGACGCATCGAGACCCCAGGCCGCTCGCGCCGCTCGCCGCGTGAGGGGCGCGCGGGATCAGGCGCTCCGAGCCCGCCGGCCGCGCCCGGGCGGGGCGGCCGGCGGATGCCCTAGGCGGCCAGATCGATGAGCCTGCGCACGGTGTTGAGATTGCGGGACGTGCCGGTCGCTCCGAGTGCGCGCATCAGCTGCGGCTCCTTGAGCTGCGGCCTGCCCGCGCCGTCGGCGTAGCGCAGGTGCAGCTCGCGTCCGACGAGCTCCCAGCGATCCTCTCCCGTATCGAGCCGCCGCGCCGCCTCGACGCCCTCCGCGCTCGGCCGTCCCGTGAGAAACGAGATGTACGAGAGCTTCGGCTCGACGACCTCGAACGGGTGCGCCTCGAGCGCCGCGGCGAGCTCGTCGCGGGTGCGGCTGATGACCTCGCGATGGAAGCCGAAGCGGGTCTCGACCTCGACCTCGAGCGCGCGGTCGAACGCCGCCGGGTCGCCGTCGATCGTGCACACCATGTTGCCCGAGGCGATGTAGGTCGAGACCTCGCGCGCGCCGAGCGCCTGCGCGAGTGCGCGCCACTCCGCCATCGGCAGCTTCGCGGTGCCGCCGACGTTCACCGCGCGGATCAGCACGATGCGCCGCTCGGGGGTGCTCACCCGTCCAGGGTAGCGCGCCGGGGGCGATGCTCCCGGCGATTCTGCCACACTGGTGGCATGGACATCGTCGTTCGGCCGGCCACCGTCTTCGAGGACGTCGCGATCCTCATCGGCCCCAGGAAGCCCACCTCGAACGTGTGCTTCTGCCTGAGCTATCGGATCGGCAGCAAGGAGAACAACGCCCTGCGCGGCGCCGAGCGGGCGGAGCGGGTGCGGGGGCTGTGCGCGCAGGATCCGCCTCCCGGGGTGATCGCGTACCTCGACGACGAGCCCGTCGGGTGGGCCGCGGTGCACCCGAAGGCGCAGACGAGCTTCGCGCGGAGCCGGGTGATCCCGCACGTCGACGACGACGGCGTGTGGTCGCTGTGGTGCTTCCGGGTGCGACCCGGATACCGGAAGCGGGGGGTCATGCACGCGCTGATCGCGGGGGCCGTCGATCACGCGCGGAACTCCGGCGCCCCGGCGATCGAGGGCTATCCGGTCGACATCGCCGACGGCGCGCGCATCGGCCAGACGATGGCCTACGCCGGCACCCGTCGCCTGTTCGAGCGCGCCGGCTTCGCCAAGGTCGCCGAGAGCCGTTCGGTGTTCGAGGGATTCCCCCGGGTGGTCATGCGACGCGAACTCTCCTGAGCGCCGGGACGGAAGCCGTCGCGGATACGGCGGTTCGATCGGCTCGAGGGAGCGGTGCGAGGGATCGGGCGAGATCAACGCCGCGGCCATCGCGCTCGCCGTTGGTCTCGTCCGGTCGCACCGACGCGGTCGCGCCGCTTGCCTATGCTGGCAGCATGGGGAAGTGGATTCGACGGGCCATGCTGATCGTGTTCTGGGTGGGAGCGGGGGCGACGCTCGTCGGCGTGCTGGGCTTCGTGCTGGGCTGGACCGAACGGGCCGTGCTGCCGTTCGTGCTCGGCACCGTGTCGTCCGCCCTGATCCTGCCGTTCGCGCTGCTCATGGGCGTGCGGGCGCCGAACGGCGGATCGCTCGGGTCGCTCGCGCGCCTGAAGCCCGAGCACCCGCCCGCGTCGGACGCGCCCCGGCAGATCGCACGCATCGAGTCGCTGCGCGAGCTGGGGGTGACGGTCCGCAACTTCCACCACCTGTACGAGTTCACGGTAACCGTCTTCCCCGAGGGCGGCGACGCGCGTGCGGAGACGTTCTCCCAGCTGATCACGATGGGCCAGCTGCCGAACTTCTTCACGGGACGCTATGTCGTGCTGGCGGCGGAGTCCGGTACCCCGCCGGGACCGCGCCTGGATCCCGCTCCCGACCTCGAATGGGCGGCCGCCCTGCGAGCGGCGCCCGAGCGCTACGACGGCGTGCCCGCGCCGTCCGCGCCGGCGTCGCGGCCGGATCGGGCGGGGGACGGGGCGGGCGCGGCGGCGGAACGTCCGGCCTCGGGAGGGCGCACCGCACTCAACCTCCTGCTCGTCGCGGCCTGTCTCGCCACCGGCGCCGTGCTGTCCGTGCAGTACGTCTTCGGAGGCTTCGAGCGCTTCACGACCGTCGCCGCCGAGGTGCCGCAGCGGCTGACCGGAGAGGTCCACGGAACCTGGGACTCGGCGCAGCTCGACCTGGATCTCGCGGAGCTGCGCGAGGAGCTCGGGGACCGGGATCTCGTGTATCTGTACATGTTCGACGGCTACTACTCGATCGCCGCCTACTCGACGACGGATCCGAAGGGGGAGGACGTCTACGCGTTCCGCGGCGGAGTGCTGAGCCTGTCGTGGACGTCGGTGCTCTCCGGCACGGAGGGCCGCTTCACGGTCGACGAGATCGACCCCGATGCGGTGCGGGACGCGCTGGGGAGGGTCTACGCCGAGACGCCCGGGGCCTCGGTCTCGAACGTCGGCGTTCGGCCGCAGGGCGGTCGGCTCGTCATCGAGGCGAGCATCGAGGGCACCTACGAGGACAGCTCGCGCAGCTTCGACGCCCGCAGCGGAGAGGAGATCTCCGAGGAATGAGGAGGGCCCCGTCGGGCTGCGCCACGCGAGGACGCCCCTGCTCGCCGCCGGCGCTGGCCGCTGGCGCTCGCCGCCTTGAGCTAATACCATTAGCCATATGAACTTCATGCGTGTGAGCTGGGGCATGAGCGCCCTCGTCTGGTTCGCGGTCATCGTGCTGTGCTGCGTCTTCTGGGGATGGTGGGCGACGCTCGTCGCGGTGTTCTTCGGACTGTTCCCCGACCTGGCGCTCATCGGCGCCTTCGCTGGCGAAGGACGGCTGAAGCCGAGCCGGGTGCGCCTCTACAACACGCTGCACACGATGACCTATCCCATCGTGCTGCTGGTCGTGGGCCTGATCGTCTTCGCGGTGACCGGCGCCCTCGACGGGGGGTTCTGGCCCATCGTGCTGGCCGGCGTCGCCTGGTTCGTGCACATCGCGGCGGATCGCGCCCTCGGCTTCGGGCTGCGGGCGCCCGACGGCAGCATCATCCCGGTCGGCTACCGGCTCGGCTGAGGCGGCGGGATCCGGAGCGGGGCAGGCGCATGGCCGCGCGTCGCGAGCAGCTGCTCGACCTGGCCGAGCGGGTGCTCGAGCGAGAGGGGCTCGCCGGCTTCGGCGTGAACGCGCTCGCGCGCGAGGCGGGCATCAAGCCGCCGAGCATCTACAAGCACTTCGCGGGCGCCGCCGATCTGCGGCACGCACTGATCTCGCGCTGGTTCCGGCGCCTGGCCGCGGCGCTCGACGCCGCCGAGCCGTCGGTCGCCGCCTTCGCCGCGGCCTACCGCGCGGTGGCGCTCGACGCCCCGCAGCTGTACCGCCTCGCGACCGACGGCCCGCTCGACCGCGCGCTGCTCGAGCCCGGGGCCGAGCGGGCGGCGATGGCGGCGACGCTGCGTCTCTTCGGGGAGGGATCCGAGGGCGGGGGATCCGAGGGCGAAAGATCCGGGGGCGAGGGATCCGAGGGCGGGCACCCCCGTTCGCGGCTCGCCTGGGCCGCGGCCCACGGACTCGTCTCGCTCGAGATCGCCGGACGTTTCCCGGCCGGAACCGACCTCGATGCGGCCTGGCGCACGCTCTCCGCCACGCTCTCCGGGTAAAGTCGTAGGGATCGGCGAGGGAACCCGGAGACCCGACGGCAGCGACTCGAACACGGAAAGGCGGCGGCGTGCATCTCAAGAGCCTCACGCTCAAGGGCTTCAAGTCCTTCGCCCAGCCGACCACCTTCCAGTTCGAGCCGGGCGTCACCGCGATCGTCGGACCCAACGGCTCGGGCAAGTCGAACGTCGTCGACGCGCTCGCCTGGGTGATGGGCGAACAGGGCGCCAAGACGCTGCGCGGCGGCAAGATGGAGGACGTCATCTTCGCGGGCACGTCCACGCGCGGCCCGCTCGGGCGTGCCGAGGTGCGGCTCACGATCGACAACAGCGACGGCGCGCTGCCCATCGAGTACTCCGAGGTGACGATCAGCCGCACCCTCTTCCGCAACGGCTCGAGCGAGTACGCGATCAACGGCGAGGGATGCCGCCTGCTCGACGTGCAGGAACTGCTGAGCGACTCGGGCCTCGGCCGCGAGATGCACGTGATCGTGGGCCAGGGCCAGCTCGACGCGGTGCTGCGGGCGACCGCCGAGGACCGCCGCGGCTTCATCGAGGAGGCCGCCGGGATCCTGAAGCACCGCCGCCGCAAGGAGCGCACGCTGCGCAAGCTGGAGGCGATGGAGACGAACCTCACCCGCCTGGGCGACCTCGCGGGCGAGATCCGCAGGCAGCTGAAGCCGCTCGGGCGGCAGGCCGAGGTCGCGAAGCAGGCGCAGGGGATCGCGGCCGAGGTGCGCGACGCGAAGGCCCGCCTGCTCGCCGACGACGTGTTCAGGCTGCGCCGGGAGCTCGACGACCTCGCGAAGGACGAGGCCGAGCAGCACTCCGAGCGCATCGTGCTGCAGGAGCAGGTGGAGCAGAAGCAGCTGCGCATCCAGCGGCTCGAGCAGGATCAGCAGAGCGACGAGCTCGACGCCGCGCGGCGCGTCACGATGGGGCTCGAGTCCGTGCAGTCCAAGCTGCGCGGACTGTACGCGCAGACCCAGCAGCGGCTCACCTTCCTCGCCACCCAGGCCGAGGCCCCGGAGCAGCTGAACCGCATCAGCCGCACGGCCGTCGACGAGGCCGCCGCGGAGTCCGCGCGGCTCGAGGCGCTCATCCCCGAGGCCGAGAGCACCTGGCAGCGGGCGGGCGCGGCGACACGGCAGGCGCAGCAGTCGCTCGACGCGATCGACGACCACATCGCCGCGCAGAGCGAGCTCGTGTCGAAGCACGACCTGCAGCTCTCGCAGCTGCGCGGGCGGGCCGAGGCCGCCGAGCAGAAGCGCGCCACGGTGGCCCAGGAGGTCGCCCGCCGCGAGCAGGCCGTCGCCCAGGCCGAGTCCCGGGCCGAGGAGGCGCGGCAGCAGCTCGCCGACTTCGAGGCCAGGGAGGAGATCGGCGAGACCCCGGAGACCGGCCTCGACGACGCCTACCGAGCGGCCCAGGAGCGGCAGGGCGGAAGCGAGCAGCGGCGCGACGAGGCGCGGGATCGCCTGCACGAGCTGGAGCAGGAGCGGGCGGGGCTCGAGGCCCGCGTGAGCGCGCTGACGCGCTCGCTGGATCAGCGCGACGCGTCGGGGGCACTGCTCGCCGAGGGGCTCGGCGGCATCGGCGAGCGGATCTCGGACCGCGTGCGGGTGCGCGAGGGCTACGAGGCGGCCGTCGGCGCCGCGCTCGGCGTGTTCGCCGACGCGTTGCTGGCGGAGACCGAGACCGCCGCCCAGACGGCGGTCGCCGTCGCGCGGGAGCGGGATCTCGGCCGGATGCGGGCGGTCATCGCGCGCAACGGCTCGGCGCCCGCAGATGCCCCCGAGATCGCGGGGCTGACCCGCGTCGCCGAGGTGCTCCTCGACGCCCCCGACGGTGTGCGCGGCGTGCTGGCGCGCAGCTACATCGCCGACGAGCTGCCCGACGCGGTGGCTGCCGCCGACGAGCTGCGGGCGCGGCTCCCCGGGGTCGGCTTCACCGTCGTCACCGCGCACGGCGACGTGCTCACGGAGCACACGCTGAGCGGCGGATCGGGTCTCGCGCCCTCGCGCATCGAGCTCACCGCGGAGCTCGAGCAGGCCGAGCAGCGCCGGGCAGCGGTGGCCGAGCGGATCGCCGAGACCGAGGCCGAGCTCGCGGAGCTGCGGGCGGAGGCGGCCCGCGCGAAGACCGACGCCCAGCAGGCCTACGCCGAGCTGCGCGCGGCCGACGCCCGCCTCGCCGAGCTGTCGAAGGAGCGCAACCGGCTGTCGGCGCGCGCCGAGGCGGCCCAGGCGGAGGCCGAGCGCGCCCGGCAGGCGATCGCGGCCGTGGCAGACTCCGCGGCGGAGGCGGCGAAGGAGGCGGCCCGCGCGGCCCAGGCCCACGCCGAGGCCGAGGCCGAGCCCCGGCCGATCCTCGACGCGAGCCAGCGCGACGGCCTGGTCGCCGAGCTCGACCGGGCACGCGCCGCCGAGATGGAGGCGCGCCTCGCGCTCGAGACCGCGCGCGAGCGCTCCCGCGCGGGCGCCGCCCACCGGGAGACGCTGGCCGAGCAGTTCGAGGCCGAGCGCCGCGCCGCCGAGGAGGCCGCCCGCCGGGCCGTGCTGAGGTCGCGCCAGGTCTCGCAGGCCGAGCGCGTCGCGGGGCTGCTCCCGGCGATCCTCGACGCCTGCGACCGCTCGCTCGCCGAGGCGCGGCTCGCGCAGCAGCACGCGGAGCAGGAGCGGGCGAAGCACAGCCAGGAGCTCACCCTGCTGCGCTCGGAGGAGTCGGGCCTGCGGCAGCAGCTGCAGGCGCTGACCGAGCGCGTGCACGGCGCCGAACTGAAGAGCTACGAGCGCAAGCTGCAGCTCTCCGCCCTGCTCGAGCGCTCGGGCAACGAGCTGGGCCTCGTCGAGGACGTGCTCATCGCGGAGTACGGTCCGGACGTGCCGATCCCCGTCAGGCCGTTCGAAGGCGAAGCAGCGCTTCGCGCGGCGACGGCGCCGAGCGCGTCCTCGCGCTCGGCCGACGCGCGACGCGCGGAGGAGGACGGCGGTGGATTCCCCGATCCCGAGCCGCAGTACGCGAACGCGCTCGAGGCCGAGCTCGCTGCGGAGTTGGGGATCACCGCTGCGGGAGAGCAGGAGGCGGATCCTGTGACTCCGCTCCGCTCCGCGCCGGATGACGGTGGTTCCGAGACCGTGCCCTTCGTGCGCGCGGAGCAGGAGAGGCGCCTCGCGAGGGCCGAGCGGCAGCTGACGCAGCTGGGGCGCATCAACCCGCTGGCGCTCGAGGAGTTCGCGGCGCTCGAGCAGCGGCACCGCTTCCTCGCGGACCAGCTGACCGATCTCGCCAAGACGCGAGCCGACCTGCTCTCGATCATCGAGGAGCTCGACCAGAAGATGCAGGGCATCTTCGCCGCGGCGTTCGAGGACACGAAGGCCGCGTTCGCGGAGGTGTTCCCGATCCTCTTCCCGGGCGGGGCGGGGGAGATCGCGCTCAGCGATCCCGACGACCTGCTGAACACGGGCATCGACATGGCGGTGAAGCCCGCCGGCAAGAAGGTCGAACGGCTCTCGCTGCTGTCGGGCGGGGAGCGATCCCTCGCCGCCGTCGCGTGGCTCATCGCGATCTTCCAGGCGCGCCCGAGCCCCTTCTACATCATGGACGAGGTCGAGGCGGCGCTCGACGACGCCAACCTCGGGCGACTGCTCCAGGTCTTCGAGCGGCTGCGCGAGAACTCCCAGCTGATCGTCATCACGCACCAGAAGCGCACGATGGAGATCGCCGACGCGCTCTACGGGGTCTCGATGCGCCAGGACGGGATCTCGGCCGTGGTGGGCCAGCGGATCGCCCGCGAGGACGACTGAGCACCGGGGCCGCTGAGCGCGGGGTCGACCGGGCGCGAGGCGGGCCGAGCCCGTCGATCGCCCGCCCGGAGGACCGGGTTTGTCGATTGCCCACGGCCCCGCGACCGACTTTTCTAACAACTTTGTTGCGCCGGTGCTGTTGAGCGCATCGGAGTGTATGGGGAGGGATAGTCTCGGTTCTAGCGCTCCATCGGTGGAGCGTCTGTCATATGTGAGAAAGGCGTAACCAATGAAGGTTTACACCAAGAAGACGGCCGGTGCGCTCGCACTGCTGGCGAGCGCGGCGCTCGTGCTGTCGGGATGCTCGTCCAGCGGCTCCGAGGAGCCGGGACCCACCGAGGGTGGCGGCGAGCAGAGCACCGAGGCTCTGAAGATCGCAACGCTCCTGCCGCAGACGGGGTCGCTCGGCTTCCTGATGCCTCCGGTGCAGGCGGGCATCGCGCAGGCCCTGGCGGATGTCGAGGCCGCCGGCGGTGTGCTCGGCCAGCCGATCGAGGTCGTCGCCGAGGGCAATGAGGGCGACGCGACCGACCTCACGGTCGTCGAGAAGGGCGCCGATGACGTTATCGCCGCCGACCCGGCGTTCGTGCTCGGCGCGATGGGCTCCGGCCGCAGCGCGCACGTCGTCGACCGGATCGCCGAGGCCGGCATCCTCCAGGGGTCGCCCTCGAACACGGCTGCGGACCTGAGCGGGATCAGCCCGAACTACTTCCGCACGGCTCCGCCGGACACCGTGCAGGGTGACGCGCTCGGAAACCAGATCCTCGCCGACGGCAAGGGCACTGTGGCGTTCCTCACCTTCAACGACCCCTATGGACTGGGCCTGCGCGACGTGATCCAGGAGACCGTCGAGGCCGGCGGCGCAGAGGTCGTCTACGGCGGCAAGGGCGACGGCAACGAGTTCCCGACCGAGCAGACCTCCTTCGCCTCCGAGATCACCGCGGTGAAGGACTCGGGCGCCGAGGCGATCGTCGTGGTCACCTACGATCAGTTCAAGCAGATCGTGCCCGAGGCCGTGAACCAGGGGATCGACACCTCCTCGTTCTACCTGGTCGACGGCAATGCGAACGGCTACGGCGAGGAGTTCCCCGAGGGCACTCTCGAGGGCGCTCAGGGCTCGATCCCCGGTGCGCAGTCGAACGAGGAGTTCCAGGCGCAGCTCAAGGAGATCTACACCGCCGAGTACAGCGGTGACCTCGAGAGCTTCACCTACGCTCCCGAGGCCTACGACCTCGTGATGCTCGTGGCCCTCGCGGCCGAGAAGGCCGGCGCCACCGACGCCGACTCGATCCGCGAGCAGCTGCACGCGGTCTCGGGCGCCGACGGCGGCGAGGAGTGCACCACCTTCGCCGACTGCAAGACGCTGCTCGAGGACGGCCAGGACATCCACTACGTCGGCAAGGCGGGCACCGGCCCCCTGAACGACAACAACGATCCCTCGTCCGCGTTCATCGGCATCTACAAGTACGACTCCTCGAACAACCCCGTCTTCCAGAAGGCGGTCGAGGGCGAGACCAACTAGATCTCGCAGCGCAGAGAAGGCCGGTCCATTCGGACCGGCCTTCTTCGTGTCCGCGGGAGCCGGCGCTCGTGCGGCATCCGCCGCTCGCGCCGGTCCCGCGCGGCTACTGCTCCTGCTCGTGTGTGGACGCCGCCGCCTCCACGTCGGTCGCGAGCGTGCCGAGGTAGAGCTCGATCACCTTGGGATCGTTCGCCAGCTCGCGTCCCGGCCCGTCGTAGGCGTTGCGGCCCTGGTCCAGCACATAGGCCCGGTCGCAGATCTGCAGGCAGCGACGGGCGTTCTGCTCGACCATGATGATCGTGACGCCGGTCTTGTTGATCTGACGGGTGCGGATGAAGGTCTCGTCCTGGCGAACGGGGGAGAGGCCGGCGCTCGGCTCGTCGAGCAGCAGCACCTTGGGATCCATCATGAGCGCCCGCGCCATCGCCACCGACTGCCGCTCGCCGCCCGAGAGCGATCCGGCCCGCTGCTTGCGGCGGTCGGCCAGCATCGGGAACAGCTCCCACATCTCCGCGGCGCGCCCCGCGAACTCCTTGGGCTTCAGGAAGAGGCCCATCTGCAGATTCTCCTCGATGCTGAGGGACGGGAACACGTTGTTCGTCTGGGGCACGAATCCCACGCCCTTGCGCACCAGCTGGTTGGTCGGGGCGTTGGTGATGTCCTCGCCGTCGAGCGTGACGCTGCCCGAGCGGATGTTCACGAGCCCGAACAGCGCCTTCAGCAGGGTCGACTTCCCGGCGCCGTTGGGGCCGATGATGCCGATGAGCTCGCCCCGGTACGCCTCGAGGGTGCAGCCGTTGAGAATGTTGATGCCCGGCAGGTAGCCCGCGACGACGTCGTCGGCCTTCACCACCAGATTCGAGTCGGTCATCGCGTCTCCTCCTCAACCTCTTCGGCCACCTCGGTGGCGATCGCGCGCATGACCCCGGTGGTGAGCTCGTCGTCGTCCCCGAGGTCCTTGTCGTGGTGGGCGCCCAGATAGGCGTCGATCACCGCAGCGCTGTTCATGACGTCCTCGGGCAGGCCCTCGGCGATGATCTCGCCCTGGGCCATGACCACGACCCAGTCGCTGATGTGGCGCACCATGTGCATGTCGTGCTCGACGAAGAGCACGGTGGTGCCCTCGTCGCGGAGCGCCTGGATGTGATCGAGCAGGCTCTGGGTGAGGGCGGGGTTGACTCCCGCCATCGGCTCGTCGAGCATCACCATCGCCGGATCGGACATCAGGGCGCGCGCCATCTCGAGCAGCTTCTTCTGGCCGCCGGAGAGATCGCCCGCCATGTCGTTCTTCTTCGCGTCGAGCTTGAAGCGGGTCAGCAGCTCCTCGGCGCGTTCGACGTTCTCGCGCTCGCGCGCGGCCCAGAGCGGCTTGATGAGACCCACGAACAGGTTCTCGCCGGGCTGGTTGTTGGCGCCGATGAGCATGTTCTCCATCACCGTCATCCGGCTGAGCGCCTTCGTCAGCTGGAACGTGCGCACCATGCCGGCGCGCGCCGCCTGGGAGGCGCCGGTGCGACGCAGATCCTTGCCGTTGAAGGACCACTTCGCGTCGCCGCCGCCGATGAGCTTCTGCGCGTTCGAGGGCTGGTCGAAGCCGGTGATGAGGTTGAAGAAGGTCGTCTTGCCGGCACCGTTCGGTCCGATCAGCGCCGTGATCGCACCGCGCTGCACCTCGAGGTGCTCGACGCTGACCGCGGTCATGCCGCCGAAGCGGCGCTCGACGCGGTCGACCGTGAGGATCGGATCGGGCTTGGCGACGCCGGGGACCTGCTCGAGCGTGCGCAGCGTCGTGCGGAGGGCCTGCCGGTCGTAGGGGTAGTTCTGATCGTCAGACATTGAACGACAACTCCTTCTTGTTCCCGAGTATGCCCTGTGGTCTGAACACGACCAGCAGGATCAGCGAGATGCCGATCAGGATCCAGGCCAGCTGCTCGGTCTGCTGGGAGGTCAGCAGCGAGCCGGGGATGAACTCTCCGGCGAGGCTCGTGAGCAGGAGCCGGACCACGAAGAAGAGGATGCTGCCGAGGAGCGGCCCGAAGATCGTCGCGGCTCCGCCGAGCAGCATGATCATCCACAGGTTGAACGTGGTGGGCCTGCCCATGGAGTCGGGCTGCATGGCCGCCGGCAGCGCCATCACGATGCCGCCGAACGCGCCCATCACGCCGCCGAGCATCAGCGCCTGCATCTTGTAGGCGTAGGAGCTCTTGCCGAGGCTGCGCACGGCGTCCTCGTCCTCGCGGATGCCCTTGAGCACACGACCCCAGGGACTGCGTATCAGGAGCCAGGTGACGAGCAGGCACAGCGCCACGAGTCCCCACGCGACGATCCTGGTCCACCAGTCGTCGACGCCGGTGTTCGCGTACTCGAGCCCGAGGATGGAGGTCCGCCCCTCCGGGAGGGGGGACAACTCGGTGAACACGGGGCGGTACCGCTGACCGGGGATGCCGCTGGGGCCGCCCGTGACATCCTGCAGCACCGCGAGCTTGACGGTCATGCGGATGATCTCGGCGGCCGAGATGGTGACGATCGCGAGATAGTCGCCGCGGAGCTTCAGCGTGGGGATGCCGAGGATCAGGGCGAAGACGAGCGCGGCGGCGATCGCGATGAGGAGCGCGGGCCAGA
This sequence comes from Leucobacter sp., assembly GCF_053528595.1. Classification (NCBI taxonomy): domain Bacteria; kingdom Bacillati; phylum Actinomycetota; class Actinomycetes; order Micrococcales; family Microbacteriaceae; genus Leucobacter; species Leucobacter sp. Next base: position 55,157 of record NZ_JAIVPF010000085.1, read on the forward strand.
AGCCGAGTCCGAAGAAGGACACCGAGACGCCGAATCCGTATGCGCCGATGAGCATGAACCCCGCCTGGCCCATGTTCATGAGCCCCGTGAAGCCGAAGTGGATGTTGAGCCCGATCGCCGCCAGCACGAACGCAGCGGTGGTGGGTGAGATTGCGGTCTGCAGGATGCTCTGCAGCAGGTCGATC
>NZ_JAIVPF010000086.1:0-152619 GCF_053528595.1 Leucobacter sp.
CCTGTTGATGCCTGAGTGGCAGGGATCCTCATCCTCCCGAGCCATGCAGCTGGCCGAAGGAGCCGAGACGCTGCGGGAGGATCTGCCCGCGGCCGTCACCCGCGAGGTGCCGGTGCCGCTCGAGGCCGGCGACGCGATGGGCACACCCGTCGCGCGGCTGAGCAGCCTGCTGCGGGCGCGCGCGGCGGCCCACCAGGTGCTGGGAGAGGTCGAGGCGAACGGCGTGCCGGTGATCGTCGGCGGCGACTGCGCGTCCTCGCTGCCCGGTCTCGAAGCAGCCGTTCGCCTGCACGGAGCCGATCGCGTCGCCGTGCTGTGGTTCGACGCGCACCCGGATCTCCAGCATCCGAGCACCTCCCCCTCCGGCGCCGCCTCCGGCATGACGCTGCGGCACGCGCTCGGAGACGGATCGCCCGACCTGGCCTCGGCCGCCCCCATCGATCCCGCGCTGCTGACGCTCGTCGGCACGCGCTCGATCGATCCCGAGGAGGACGACGAACTCGAGCGTCTCGGCGTGCAGGTGCTGGATCCGGTGACGATCGCGAGCGCGACCGACCTCACGGCGAATCCCGACCCCGACGCGCTCGCCTCCTCGATCTCGGAGCGCCTCGCGGACTCCGGCGCGTCGCGGGTCTACGTGCACGTGGATCTCGACGTGCTCGACCCCGCCGAGTTCGCGGCCGTGCACGAGCCGGTGCCGTTCGGCCTCAGCATCGCGCAGCTCACCTCCGCCATCCGCGCCGCGGTCACGGCGCTGCCGCTCGCCGGCGCGTCGATCTGCGAGTTCGCGCCCGCCGACTCCGCCGCCGCAGCCGACGATCTGCCGACGGTGCTGCGCATCCTGGCCGCGCTCACCTCGGGTCCCGCCGCGTGAGCCGGGAGCGGGAAGCGGCGGAGGGTCCGCACCCGGGGATGCCCGGCACCGCCGGCGGGCGCGGGCGTCCGTGGCCGCTCGCACGGCTCGGCTATCTCTACGCCACCTGCGTCGGATTCGTGTGGGGCAGCATCTGGAGCATCGGCCGCGTCGAGCGGCACCGGGGGCTCTGGATCTTCCGCGGGATGCCGCGGTGGAGCTTCGGGCGCGGGGGCAGCTGCGTGGGCTCCTGCTACCTCACCGACCGCAACACATCCCCGGCGGTGCTGCGGCACGAGCTGGTGCACCGCGAGCAGTGGCGGCACTACGGGCTGGCGCTGCCGCTGCTCTACCTCTTCGCGGGCCGCGACCCGCTGCGCAATCGCTTCGAGATCGAGGCCGGCCTCGAGGACGGCGGCTACCTCAGACGCGCGCGCCCGGCCCGCGGGGCCCGGCTCCAGGCGCAGCTATCCTGCTGTGATGAGTGAAGACGCATCCGCGACGGCCGAAGACGAGTTCCGCTTCCTGGCGGGCGACGCGGCGCGGGTGGGCCGTACGGCACCCCTGCCCGCGGTGGAGCGGGTGCGGGTCGGCACGCACGACGCCCGCGGAGTGAGCGGGCTGCGCTTCGGGGCTCCCGCCGATCCCGAACTCGTGGCGCTCCACGGCGCGGGCCTCAACGCGCACAGCTTCGATCCGATGCTGCTCGCCGCGGACGTTCCCGCGCTCGCTCTCGACCTGCCCGGGCACGGCCGCAGCGATTGGCGCGCCGACGCCGACTACCGTCCGGAGCGCCTCGCGCCCGATATCGCCCCGGTCGTCGAGAGCCTCTCACCCCGCCCCGTGGCGCTGCTCGGCCACTCCCTCGGCGGGCTCACCGCCGCGCTCGTCGCCGCGAGCCGCCCCGCGCTCGTCCGCCGGCTCGTCGTGGTCGACATCACGCCGGGCATCTCGCCCTCCGGCGACGCGGGCGCCGTCGCCGAGTTCATCACCGGGCAGCGCGACTACGGCACCGTCGACGAGATCGTGGATCGTGCGATCCGGTTCGGGATCGGCAGCGACCGCAGCGCCCTCACCCGGGGCGTCGCGCTCAACACGCGCCGCCGGGCCGACGGTCGCCTCGAGTGGACGCACCACCTCGCGCACCTCGATGCGCTGCCCGCTGGAGCGAGCGGAGACCCTCGTCCCTATGCCGGGATCTGGGCGGCGCTGCAGGCGCTCGAGATCCCCGTCTCGCTCATCCGGGCGGAATCGGGCATCCTCGGCGATGCACTCGTCGAGGAGTGGCGCGACCGGCTGCCCGGCAGCGAGGTGGTCACCGTGGCGGGCCCGCACAATCTGCACGAGGCGGTGCCGGGAGAGCTCGCGCGGGTGGTGCGGGCGCTCATGCGCTGACCGCGCCGCCGCATCCGCGCACGCCGTGCCGGATAACAACCCTGCAACAAGCATCGCCTCGATGCGAGATCCGGCGGCGCTCAGGCGTATTCTCGGCTGAGTGGCCGGGCGGGATCGACGCGTCCGGCGCGCTCGGCGCACCCGGCGTCCCCGGTGCTTCCACCGCTGTCGGTCATCTCGCGGGCGTGCGCCCGCGCGGCCGCTCGTGCAGCCGGCGCACGGTCGGCGCACCGCCGACGGTTCCGTCCTGCTCGCGGCATCAGGCCGCGCACCCGATCCGAGGAGTTGCCCCGCTTGACCGAGTCCCCCGCCGCCCCCGCCGCCCACGGCTCCGGCGCTCGACGCGACCGCCCGCGGCGCACGCGCATCGCGGCGCTCATCGCCGTCGGATCGGTGCTCGTGGTGATCGCGGCCGTGATCGCACTGGCCCTGCGGGGCGGCTTCGGCGCGGACGGGAAGCAGCGGATCGCCATCGGCGTGATCCTCGAGCCGACCAGCCTCGACGTGCGCAGCAACACCGGGGTGGCGACCGGCCAGCTGCTCATCGACAACGTGTACCAGGGTCTCGTCGGCGTCGAGGCGGGGACCGTGTCGGACATCGTGCCCGTGCTCGCGACCGAGCTGCCCGAGATCAGCGCCGACGGACGCGAGTACACCTTCACCCTGCGCGAGGGCGTGACGTTCCACTCGGGGGACGAGCTCACCGCCGACGACGTGGTCGCCTCGCTGCGGGAGACGCTCACCCCGGAGAACACCGGAATCGCGCCCGAGGTGTCCCGGCGCGACGCCCGCACCGTCGTGATCGCCCTCGCCGAGCCGAACGCGCAGCTGCTGTGGCATCTCGCGAACGCCCCCGGGCTCATCCGCGAGGCGGGCGCCCGCAACGACCTCGCCGACTCGGCGGTGGGCACCGGACCCTACATCCTCGAGCGCTGGAAACGCGGCGACAGCCTCACCCTCGTCAAGAACGACGACTACTGGGGAGAGCCCGCGACTCTCGACACGGTCGTCTTCCGTTTCCTCCCCGAGGGGCGCGCGGCGGTCGACGCGCTCAAGTCGGGCGATCTCGACGTGCACACGGCTCTGCTGCCGCCGCTGCGCGGCGAGTTCGAGCACGACACGGGGTTCGTCCTCGAGCGGGCGGACAGCTCCGATGTCTTCACCCTGGCGTACAACTCCGCGAGAGCGCCGCTCGACGACCCGCGCGTGCGCACCGCGCTCAGCCGGGCGATCGACACCCGCACGATCATCGCCTCGCAGAACGGCGACGGCAAGCCGATCGGCGGACCCATCACCGAGCTCGAGCCGGGCTACGCCGACCTCACGGGCGTCAACGCCTACGACCCGGACTCCGCCCGGCGACTGCTCGTGGAGGCCGGGCAGCCGAATCTCAACCTCACGGTCACCGTGCCGAATCACTACGACACCGCTCCGCTGGACCTGGTGCGGAGCCAGCTCGCCGACGTGGGCGTCAGCATCACCGTGAAGGAGGTCGACTTCCCCGTCTGGCTCGAGCAGGTCTACACCAATCACGACTACCAGCTGAGCTACGTGGACCACTCGGAGGCCATGGACCTCGGCAACTACGCGGATCCCGGCTCCTACTTCGGCTACGACAGCGAGGCCGTGCAGTCGCGGTTCGCGCGGGCGCTCGCCGCGACGGCGCCCTCCGAGCAGGATCGCCTGCTCCGCGAGGCGGCTGCGCTGGTGGCGGAGGACGCGCCGGCCAAGTGGCTCTTCAACTACACGCCCACCAACGTGATCGGCACGCACATCAGCGGATTCCCGCACGTCAACACGAACTCGCGCATCAACCTGCAGGGCGTGCGCGTGCAGCGCTGACGCCCCCGACGGCCGGAGCGGCCGCACGCCGCTGCACCTCGGGACCGCACGCCGCTTTGCCTCGGCGGCCGCACGCCGACAGGATGGGAGTATGACCACCGCTCCCCTGCCTGTCGAGGGCACCTACAATCTGCGCGACCTCGGCGGCTTCCGCGCCGACGGCGGCAGCACCCGTCCCGGCGCGCTCTTCCGCTCCGACGCGCTCGCGCAGCTCAGCGACCTCGGCCGAGAGCAGTTCGCGGGCCTCGGCGTCGTCCGGGTCATCGATCTGCGTGACGACCGGGAGCGTTTGCGATCCCCCGACCTCCTGCCCAGCACCGCCGCTCTCATCCCCCACCCGATCTTCCCGAGCGCCGAGGCGCACATCGGGCAGCGCCTCGACATCTTCTCGCTGACCGAGCTCATCTACCTCGAGCACGGCGACACGCTCGCCTCGGCGGTCGCGATGCTGGCCGAGCCGGGATCCGGAGCCACCCTCTTCCACTGCACGGCCGGCAAGGATCGCACCGGCGCCGTGGCGGCCCTCGCGCTGCTGGCCGTCGGCGTCGATCGCGACGACGTCATGCACGACTACGCCGCGTCCGAGACGCACCTCAGCGGCGAGTGGTACGAGACGCACATCCGGCTGCTGCGAGGGCTCGACATCGAGGTCACCCCGCTCGTCGAGCAGCTGGTAGGGCGCACCCCCATCGGGGCCATCGATCGGGCGCTCGCCGAGGTCGAGCGGCGACACGGCTCGACGCGCGACTATCTGCGGGCGAACGGCCTCGCCGACGACGCGCTGGAGCGGCTGCACGCGCTGCTCGTGGAATAGCGGCGCGATTCCGGCATCGAGGACCTCGACGCCGCCGCCCGGCCGCACGGTGCGGCATCCGCGCCGCGCGCCCCGACGGGTCAGCCCGCCGTGCGCAGGTTCTTGAGAATCGCGTCCCGAAGTTCCTCGGGCGGGCAGTTGCTGTCGCGCTCATCCTCGCACGCGCGCCGCACCACCTCGGTGAGCCGGATGCAGACGGTCTCCTCGGTCCGGCAGTCCGAGCACTGAGCGAGATGCTCGCGGATCGGCGCCGATTCCTCGGCGCAGAGCTCACCGCGCAGCAGCTCGTACAGATTGGCCTTCGCCTGGTCGCAACCGCAATCGCTCATCGCGCGTCCTCCTCGCTCTTCGTGCTCCGGGCCGATGCCGCCGCCTTCGCCGACTTCGCTCCCGTGTTCTTTCCAACGCCCTGCTCGCTCGCGTATTCCCCGAGCGCCTTGCGCAGCCTGGCCCGACCGCGGTGGAGACGGCTCATCACGGTCCCGATGGGCACCTCCGCGATGTCCGCGATCTCCTGATAGCTGAAGCCCTCGACGTCGGCGAGGTAGACGGCCATGCGGAAGTCCTCGGGCAGCGCGTTGAGCGCATCGGTCACCACCGTGGCGGGCGTGCGGTCGATCGCCTCGGCCTCCGCCGAGCGGGCCGACGTGGCGGTCGTCGACTCGGCCCCGCCCAGCTGCCAGTCCTCGAGTTCCTCGACCACGCCGAGATACGGCTCCCGCTGCTTCTTGCGGTAGGTGTTGATGTAGCTGTTGGTCATGATCCGGTACAGCCAGGCCTTGAGGTTCGTGCCCTCGGTGAACGATGCGAACGCCGAGTAAGCCTTGAGGAAGGTCTCCTGCACCAGGTCCTGCGCGTCCTGCGGATTGCGGGTCATCTTCATCGCCGCGCCGTACAGCTGATCGAGCAGCGGCAGCGCCTCCTCGGTGAAGCGCTGTTCCAGTCTGGCCTGCGCCGCGGTATCACTCACACTCCGATCCTATTCCCCCTTCCTTCCTCTCATGGCGCATCCTCCCGCTCCCAGCCCCCGAGCGCCGGCCCGCGCTCCCGCCCTCCCTCCGCGCGCCAGTAGATGCTGCCTCACCGAGGTTTTACCGACAACTACTGACGCGCGAAGCAGGGAGGCGAGCTCGGCAGGCGCGAGCAGCGGCGGGTAGACTCGAGGTGATGCTGATCGCGAAGATGAACCAGGGCAAGGACGGCGACGAGGTGCGCGCGGGCGAGGGATCCGGCGAGGGCGCCGAGCCGTGGCCGGCGCCGAGCGCCGACGGCCCGCTGAGCGCCCGCGTGGCGCTGCCCGGCTCGAAGTCGCTCACCGGCAGGGAGCTCATCCTCTCCGCGCTCGCCGACGGCCCGGGATCGCTGCGCGCGCCCCTGCACTCGCGCGATTCCGCGCTCATGGTCGACGCGCTGCGCGCACTCGGCACCGGCATCGCGGAGATCAGGACCGATAGCCCCTTCGGTCCCGATCTGCGGATCACCCCGGCCGAGGAGCTCACCGGCTCCACCACGATCGCCTGCGGTCTCGCGGGCACCGTGATGCGCTTCGTCCCGCCGCTCGCCGCACTCGCGCTCGGCCCCGTGGCCTTCGACGGCGACCCCTACGCCAGGAAGCGCCCCATGCGGCCCGTGCTCGACGCGCTGCGCGCGCTGGGCGCCGACATCGCCGACGAGGGGCGGGGCGCACTGCCGTTCACCGTGCACGGCACCGGCTCGCTGCGCGGCGGTCGGGTCGAGCTCGATGCCTCGCTCTCGAGCCAGTTCGTGTCGGCGCTGCTGCTCTCGGCCCCTCGCTTCGACGAGGGCGTGCACGTCGTGCACACGGGCGAGCGCCTGCCGAGCCTGCCGCACATCGAGATGACGATCGCCGCGCTGCGCGCCCGGGGAGTCGAGGTCTCCTCCCCCGCCGCCGGCGAGTGGGTGGTCGCCCCCGGACCGATCCGGGCCATCGACATCCGCATCGAGCCCGATCTCTCGAACGCGGCGCCGTTCCTCGCCGCGGCGCTCGCGCTCGGCGGCTCGGTCGCGGTGCCCGGCTGGCCCGACGTCACGACGCAGGTCGGCGATCAGCTGCGCGAGCTGCTCCCCGCCTTCGGCGCCCGCGCCGAGCGCGAGCACGACGGATCCCTCACCGTCTCGTCCGAGGGCACCCTCCGCGGGGTGCGGCTGCACGTGCCCGAGGCGGGCGAGCTCGCTCCCACCCTCGTCGGTCTCGCGGCTCTGGCGGCCCACGGCACCGACGGCGCCGACGGCGAACCGAGCGAGATCACGGGTATCGGCCACATCCGCCACCACGAGACCGACCGCATCGCGGCGCTCGTCGCCGAGATCCGCCGACTGGGCGGCGACGCCGAGGAACTCGAGGACGGCATCGCGATCCGACCGGCCGCGCTGCACGGCGGGATCTGGCAGAGCTACGCCGACCATCGCATGGCCACCACGGGCGCCCTCATCGGCCTGCGTGTGCCCGGCGTCGAGATCGAGGACATCGCCTCCACCTCGAAGACGCTGCCGCAGTTCCCGCAGATGTGGGCCCGCATGCTCGGGATCGAGGATCCCGCTCTCGCCCCGTCGCCGCTTCCCGGGGGGCTCGCCGGCGGAGCACTCGGCTCGCTCGGGATCGCCGGCATCGCCGGCACGGTCGTCGAGCATCCGAGCGGGGGCGGCTTCGGCTTCGGCGACCTGCTCGGCGGGCTCGACGGCTCCGGGGACGCATGAGCTGGCTCGCTCCGGATGACGAGGAGGATATTCCCTACGGGGAATATGCGGAGCACGAGGTGCGGCAGCGCCCCAACCCCAAGGCCAACAGGCCCCGCACCAAGCGCCGCCCCGAGCACTCGGACGCCGTCATCGGAATGGTGACGGCGGTGGATCGCGGCCGCTACACGGCACTCGTGCCGGCGGGCGGCGACTCGGGGCGCGCCGAGGAGCACAGCGTGCTCGCCGCCCGCGCGCGCGAGCTGCGCCGCACCCCCATCGTGATCGGCGATCGTGTGCAGCTGGTCGGCGACACGAGCGGCGCGGAGGGCTCCCTGGCCCGGATCGTGGGCATCGAGGATCGCCGCACCGTGCTGCGCCGCAGTGCCGACGACAGCGACCGCGTCGAGCGGGTGATGGTGGCCAACGCCGACCAGATGCTCATCGTTGTGGCCGCAGCCGACCCCGAGCCCCGGGTGCGCCTGGTCGACCGCTACCTGGTGGCGGCCTACGACGCGGGGATCCAGCCCCTCATCTGCATCACGAAGATCGACCTCGCCGATCCCGAACCCTTTCTCGCGCACTTCGCGGCGCTCGAGGTGCCCGTCTTCAGATCGGCGCCGGGCGCGTGGCCGCTCACCCAGATCCGCGCCTCGCTCGCCGGCCGGACCACCGTCTTCGTCGGACACTCGGGCGTGGGCAAGTCGACGCTCATCAATGCGCTCGTCCCCGACGCGGACCGGGCCACGGGGCACGTCAACGAGGTCACGGGACGCGGACGGCACACCTCGTCGTCGTCGGTCGCGCTGCGCGCCGAGACACCGCGTTGCCCCGGGGGCGACTCGGGCTGGGTGATCGACACCCCGGGCGTGCGGTCGTTCGGACTCGGTCACGTGACGAGCGACGGCATCCTGCGCGGCTTCACCGATCTCGCCGAGATCATCGACCTCTGCCCGCGCGGTTGCACCCACCAGGACGACGCACCGGATTGCGAGCTCGACGCGGCCATCGCCGATGGCCGGCTCGACGCGGCGGGAGCCGCGCGCGTGGAGTCGCTGCGGCGCCTGCTGAAGTAGGGCCGGCGCCGGGCGCCCGAACGGCGTGACCCGATCCGAACCGTGGGCCGGTGCGCGCTCGCCTCCGCCGCGGCACTAGGCTGGAACCATGACGGAACGCGTGATTCTCGAACCCGGACAGCCCGCACCCGACTTCTCGCTCCCGGATCAGGACGGGACCGTCCGCTCCCTCGCCGATCTCCGCGGCGAGAAGGTCGTGCTGTTCGTCATCCCGGAGGCCATGACACCGGCGTGCACGAAGGAGTCCTGCGAGTTCCAGGAGTCCTCCGCGCCGCTCGCCGCTGCCGGCTACCGCGTGCTCGGCATGTCGCGCGACTCGGTCGAGCGCCTGCGCCGCTTCGCCGATCGAGACGGTCTCGAGTACCCGTTCCTCAGCGATCCGGAGGCCGAGGTGCACCGCGCATTCGGCGCGTACGGCACGAAGAACAGCTACGGCCGCATCATCGAGGGTGTGATCCGCTCGACCTTCGTGATCGATGCCGAGGGCCGGATCGAGCACGCGCTCTACAACGTCAAGGCGACGGGGCACGTCGCGCGCGTGCGCAAGCTCCTCGGCATCGACGCCTAGCCGGCGACGACCGAATCATCGCCGGCGGCCGGCAGCTCCGGCCGGGCGAGCACCGCGGAGAGGAACCCGAGCAGCGCGGCCGCGACGAGGCCGAACCCGAACCACCACGGGCCGATCGCCAGCTGCAGGCAGCCCGTGCCCGCCGCGAAGAGCAGCACGTGGATGGTGAGGGCGGATCCGCGCACCCAGCTCACCCGGGCTCGCAGCGCCCCGACGAACGTCACGGCGACCCACGCGAGCGAGAGCGCCGCCATCGCCACGAGACTGAGGTTCTGCAGAGCCGCCGTGCTCGATCCGAGCGCCCCGAGCACCGTCACGATGAGCACCCACACCAGCAGCAGGCTCTCGAGGCCGAGCAGCGTGCGCAGCCCGGCCCAGCCCGCCCGGGAGCGAGGGTGATCGGAAGGTGACGAGGTCATTGCGGCTCTCTTTCCAGACAATTGCAAATTAACTATTGATTTGCTTCTACATCCGTGAAACTATATATTTCGTCGAGTTTCGCGCACACCGACGTGAGCATTCTCAGCCACGTTTCAGGTAGATACGGCGCGAGATTCTAGGCTACATGGCCTCCGAATGTATTTCGCGTGCGTGCGTTGCACAGAGGAGGACAATTGATGGATTGGCGCGAGAAGGCAGCTTGCCTCACCGTGGACCCCGAGCTTTTCTTCCCGGTCGGGAACACCGGCCCGGCCGTTGAGCAGATCGAGCGGGCCAAGTCGGTCTGCGCACGTTGCACGGTGACCGAGATGTGCCTCCAGTACGCCATGGACACCGGTCAGGACTCGGGTGTGTGGGGCGGCCTCAGCGAGGACGAGCGCCGCGCGCTCAAGCGCCGCGCAGCCCGCGCCCGCCGCGCCAGCTGACGCCGGCTTCTTCGCGAAACCCCCGCTCCCTCGACACGCTCAGGGAGCGGGGGTTTCGCTTTGCCGTCGCCGTGACCGCCCCGCCGTCGGTGGAGCGAGGAGCATCGCGAAGAGTCGAAACCCGATCCTGCAGATCTCGATACTTCGACTGCTCGCGGTGCTCCCCGCTCAGGACGGCGTTCGCTGCGCTCCGTTCACCGGTGGAAGCACCGCGCTCGCTCAACCGGCGGGCTCGCGCCTGCGCGGTCGGCCGACGGCCTCAGTCCGTGCCGGCGTCGAACGCGGCCGAGAGGCCCAGTTCGTCGGCGTCCTCGTCGATGCCGCCCACGGCGTCGGCGATCTGCGCCGCACCGCCGCTCTCCAGCTCGCCCACGAGCTCGGCGGTCGCGCCGCCGACGAGGCCGAGCGAGGCGTACTGCTCGAGTCGAGCGCGCGAGTCGGCGATGTCGAGGTTGCGCATGGTCAGCTGGCCGATACGGTCCTCCGGGCCGAAGGCCGCGCCCACCGTGCGCTCCATCGAGAGCTTCTCCGGGTGGTAGCTGAGGCTCGGGCCCGTGGTGTTCAGGATCGTGTAGTCGTCGCCGCGGCGCAGCCGCAGGGTGACCTCGCCGGTGATCGCGGAGCCGACCCAGCGCTGCAGCGCCTCGCGCAGCATGAGCGACTCGGGATCGAGCCAGCGGCCCTCGTACATGAGGCGGCCGAGCTTGCGGCCGTCGTTGTGGTACGACGCGAGGGTGTTCTCGTTGTGGATCGCGTTGACGAGCCGCTCGTAGGTGATGTGCAGCAGGGCCATGCCCGGGGCCTCGTAGATGCCGCGCGACTTCGCCTCGATGATGCGGTTCTCGATCTGGTCGGAGACGCCGAGGCCGTGGCGGCCGCCGATCGCATTCGCCTCGAAGACGAGCGCCACCGGATCGTCGTACTCCACGCCGTTGATCGCGACCGGGCGGCCGGCCTCGAAGCGCACCGACACCTCCTCGGTGGCGACCTCGACGTCGTCGCGCCAGGCGGCGACGCCCATGATCGGCTCGACGATGTCGAGGCCGGCGTCGAGGAACTCGAGCTTCTTCGCCTCGTGCGTCGCGCCCCAGATGTTGGCGTCGGTCGAGTAGGCCTTCTCGGTGGCGTCGCGGTACGGGAAGCCGTGGGCGACGAGCCACTCGCTCATCTCGTGGCGACCGCCGAGCTCCTCGACGAAGTCCTTGTCGAGCCAGGGCTTGTAGATGCGCAGCGCCGGGTTGGCCATGAGGCCGTAGCGGTAGAAGCGCTCGATGTCGTTGCCCTTATAGGTGGAGCCGTCGCCCCAGATGTCGACGCCGTCCTCCTTCATGGCGCGCACGAGCAGCGTGCCGGTGACGGCACGGCCGAGCGGGGTGGTGTTGAAGTAGGTCTTGCCGCCCGAGCGCACGTTGAAGGCACCGGTCTGCAGTGCGGCGAAGCCCTCCTCCACGAGGGCGCGCTTGGCGTCGACATGGCGGGCGATCTCAGCGCCGTACTCCTTGGCGCGGTCGGCGACCCCGTCGATGTCGGGCTCGTCGTACTGCCCGATGTCGGCGGTGTAGGTGCAGGGGATCGCCCCCTTCTCGCGCATCCACGCGACCGCGCAGGAGGTATCGAGGCCACCGGAGAAGGCGATGCCGACGCGCTCGCCAACGGGAAGAGATGAAAGAACCTTGGACATGCTCTCTATCCTAGGCCTCGGACGGGGCCTCCTCAGACCAAGCCGAGCTCGCGCACGGCCTCCCGTTCCGAGACGAGTTCGGCCACTGAGGCGTTGATACGCCCCCGCGAGAACGCGTCGATCGCGAGCCCCTCGACGATCTCCCAGTCGCCGCCGCGCGACACCACTGGGAACGACGAGACGAGTCCCTCCGGGATGCCGTATTCGCCGCGGGAGACGACTGCAGCGCTCGTCCAGCTCTCCCCCGGCGTGCCGAGCACCCAGTCGCGCACGTGGTCGATCGCGGCGTTCGCCGCCGAGGCGACGGAGGATCCGCCGCGCACCTCGATGATCTCGGCGCCGCGCTTCGCGACCCGCTCGAGGTAGGGACCGCGCGCCCAGTCCGGGTCGACCGTGTCGAGCGCGGAGACCTCGCCGACGTATGCGTGGGTGAGATCCGCGTACTGCGTCGCCGAGTGGTTGCCCCAGATCGTCACGCCCGCGATCGAGTGCACCGGCTCTCCGGCCTCGGCCGCGAGCAGTCCGACCGCGCGGTTGTGGTCGAGCCGCGTGAGCGCGGTGAAGCGCTCGGGCGGCACGTCGGGCGCGTGCTGCTGCGCGATGAGCGCGTTCGTGTTCGCGGGGTTGCCCACCACGACCACCCGCACGTCGTCGGCCGCGTGCGCGCCGATCGCGCGCCCCTGCGGGCCGAAGATCGCCCCGTTGGCCGCGAGCAGGTCGCCGCGCTCCATGCCCGCGGTGCGGGGGCGCGAGCCGATCAGCATCGCCACGTTCGCCCCGTCGAAGGCGGTGCGCGGGTCGTCGGTGATCTCGACGCCCGCGAGCAGCGGGAACGCGCAATCGGCGAGCTCCATCGCGGCGCCCTCCGCGCCGCGCATGCCCTGCGGGATCTCGAGCAGCCGCAGCGACACGGGCCGGTCGGCGCCGAGCATGTCGCCGGCCGCGATCCGGAACATGGCGGCGTAGCCGATCTGGCCGCCCGCTCCGGTGAGCGTGATGGTCACGGGGGTCTGCGCCATGGGGTCCTCCTCGTTCCTGCGCGATCCGGAGTGCGGTGCGGGGATCAGCGCGCGTTGAACGCGCGGGGATCCGGGCCGAAGTTGCGCTGCTCGTCGAGCCCGTCGATCGCCGCCATCTCGGCGTCGCTCAGTGAGAAGTCGAAGAGGTCGGCGTTCTCGAGCAGCCGCTCGCGGCGCGAGGTCTTCGGGAAGACGATGCGCCCCTGCTGCACGTGCCACCGCAGCACGACCTGCGCCGGGGTCTTGCCGTGTGCCTCGGCGGCCGAGAGGATCTCCGGGCGCTCGAGCAGATCCGACTTGCCCTGCGACAGCGGGCCCCACGCCTCGACCGCGATGCCGTGGTCGCGGCAGAAGGCCGTGAGTTCGCGGCGCTGGTGCAGCGGGTGCAACTCGATCTGATTCGCCGCCGGCACGACGCCCGTGGCGTCGATGAGCTCGGTGAGGTGCTCGATCTCGAAGTTCGAGACGCCGATGGCCGAGGCCCGCCCGGTCTTGGCGATCTCGATGAGGGATCGCCACGCGCCGAGGGCCTCGCCGCGCTCCGGCTGGGGCCAGTGGATCAGGAAGAGGTCGACACGATCGAGGCCGAGCCGGTCGAGGCTCTCCTCGAACCCCTCGCGGGCGCGGGGCTGGTCGGCGTTCCACAGCTTGGTGGTGACGAAGATCTCATCGCGGTCGATGCCGCTCGTGGCGATCGCGCGGCCCACCTCGGCCTCATTGCGGTAGTAGCTGGCGGTGTCGATGTGCCGGTACCCCGTCTCGAGCGCGTCGGAGACGATGCGCTCGGTCTCCCCCGGTTCGACGAGGAAGACGCCGAGGCCCAGCTGCGGGATCTCGACCGGCCCCTCACCGCCGAGGACTCCGTTGCTGAGGGCGAGGTTCGGGATCGGCAGCGCGGTCATGGTTCCCTTTCGATCGAGGAGGCCCGTCGCGGGCGTTCGTCGTCAGTCTATGCCCGAGCACCGAGAGGGTTTCGCACTCGCGCAGAACTTCACTGCGAATAGTCGGCGACTGCCAGTCGTATCCGTTCCAGGTCGTCGCGATGCTGCTGGACGTACTGGTTCTCAAGACGAACCTGCGCCATGCTGCGCGCCTCGTCGAGGCCGGTGGAGTCCGCACACTGCAGGTCTGCGACGGCCAGCGCCACTTCCTCCCGGGTCAGTTCGCTCAAGGATCCCGAATCGCCCCTTCGTGCCCTGGGCTGCTCTGATTCATCGCCGTCCGGCTCCGATCCGTCCTCCGTGTCGATCCGCGCCCCCACCAGCACAGCGAGCCGTTCTTCGAGATAGGTCACGATCTCCGAAGGGCGGCCGAAATCAACGTGCCCCCGCTGCGTCATACATGCAGACCACTCTCGTATAACAGCCCGCACCTCGGGGTCTTCTTCGACCTGTTCAGTCATGGCCGTGATCGCTGCATAGATCTCGGCAACCTCCTCGTTCATCAGCAGATCGGCAGGATCCATCGGGAGGGACGCCTCGGCTTCCGTCATGCAGCCGTGGCCGTCAGCCTCGATGTACTCGAACTCGTCCGGTTCCTCATCTGCGGAGGCGTATCCGTCTCCATGGAGTGCGCGTTGATAGACCTCCTGCTCCGAGGCAGAGAGCCCCTCGAATATCTCGGCATTCGGGTCCGCGTCGGCGATCGTGCCGAAATCGGTTTCCGAGTCGGTACCGGCCTCCGCCTCTGGATTCCTCGCACCCGAACCCGGGTCCGTCAAGAGATCGGTGTAGACCGGATTCGTCGAGATGCCATAGCCGTTCTCCTGCACCCACTCCAGAGTGTCCATGCCCCAGTAGAAGTCGGCATCGGCTATCCCCTGCGACTCCGCCGTGGTGGGTGTCGGCACGTAGTCGAACCCCAGCTGCGCCATGCAATCGGCAATCGCCTCCTCCCGTTGCACACTGCGACGCACGATCGACTCCGGTCCCGCATCTTGCGCCGCCGCCTCAATGACCCCGAGATACTCACGCAATTGCGAGTCGGTGACCGGCAGCACATCCGGTTCGGCCGATGCACAAGCAACGGTCGACGCGATCAGCGCGGCGATGGAGATCGTTGCGCTGATCCAGCGCGACGAGCCGGACGATCCTCGGTCGAGGCGCCGCGCTTGCGACGCATCGCAGTTCCTCATCTGTTCCCCTTTCCATCGAACCGCGCATACACCGCCGCACCCGCCACGAACATCGCCGCGGTACCTCCAGCAGCGGGCAAAGAGCCGGCATCGGCATTGAGCAGCGCCCAGGCACGCGCGGTACCCCAAGAGGTGCTGGTGCCGATCGTCCAGTTCAGCGCGGCATAGCTCAGCAGTGGAGCCCAGGAGATATGTCGCGGCAGCAGCACCGCACTCACCGCTCCGGCTCCCAGGCCGAACAACACATTCCGGTACACCGCGATCGGCTCGGTCTCCATCACCGAACGCGGAGCGACGGCGGCAATGACGGCCAGCATGCAGGCGGCCGAGGTCAGGCCGAACAACATCAGTCGATACACTGCAAGCCGGGCACCGGGAAGGGCGCGCTCGAGCGCTCTGCCGGGAGACACCCCGATGATCGCCCAGGCTACGCCCGGAAATGCTGCAGCCGAGAGCAGCGGCACAGTCGCCCAGTCCGCCGTGACGAGGGAATCGCGAAGCATGCCGGAGGCTGAGCCGGTCAAGAGCAGAGTCATGCCCGTAAGCCCGAGGATCAGAGGAAACCTCCGGCTGCGCAGAAACAACCAGCCGCCCCGCCTCATTCCACCTCCTGGCACTGACGCAGGTACCGCAGGGCTTCCTCGGCCTCCGCGAGCGTCGGCGGCCCATTCGAGAAGTCGGCCGTCGCGACCAGCATGCCCTCGCCCGAGAACTCGGGCACGATCCAGGTCGCCACAACGCTCATGGCGATGTCGACTTCATCCGTCAGCGGGAGGGGTTCGGCGCAGTCAGCGAGCGAATGCACGATCATCATGGCGACATCGCTTCTCTCGAACCCGGTCTGGCCGAGAGGAGGCTCGAAGAATATGTCCGTTTTCGAACCGAACGTGAATGGTGAATAGCTGATCGCGTCCGTCTCAGGACTGAGAGCCCGAACTCTCGCGTCGAGCGGCGCCAGCATCTCAGCCACTTCGTACACCCGGCGACTCTGTTCCTGGGAGACGCACACTCGCGAGGAACCACCCGCTATCTCTGCGCAGGACCGCTCGTCCGCAGAGAGGTAGTCGAACACCCCGTCGCCCTCGTGTCGAATGATCGTCATCCCTCCGCCAGCCAACGTCGCGGCCGCGCCCATGGCCAAGACAACGGCAACCGCCCGCAACCGCACGAGTCTCGCCGCGATCAGCAGGAACCCCCATAGGGCGATCAATCCCAACATGACGAGATACATGCTGAAAATCTCAGCTCTGAGTTCGTACGAGTTCGAGAGCGGCGAACCTGCGGCTACGAACAGGAACATCGCGCCGACTCCACCGAACCCGAAGCCGTATGAGAGGTACAGAGCTACTGCAGCGATCGGCGGGGTCGGCCACCAAGGGAGCATCAATCCGATCGCCTGCCCCAGGGCAGCAAAAGCCGATGTGCCGACGACCGCCAGCACCACGGTGAGTGCCGCGCTCGGTGTCGGACTCGATCCTCGCAGCAGCGCCAGTCCCAACCCCGCCACGAGGGCTATGAGCATCCCCACTGTCACCCAGAGCGCCGTGGTGCACGCTCGTCGAGCGAGCATGCGCCACGCCAGCCGCGTGGGCAAAGCACTGATCAACTCGCGCGATCCACTCGCGCGAAACAGGCGTACGCTATCGGCAGCGCTCGCGCCCAACACCACCGGCCAGAGAACCACGCTCAATGAAACGACGACATCGATCACCCATGCGGAGCTGTAGACCGCCCTGCCGTCGATGGTGAAAAGCAATGTGAGTGCTGCGACCAGCCACGTCGCGCCCACCCACATCCCGAGCGAATGCCTCACGCCGATGCTCCGTCCTGGTCGAGCACCTGCAGGAGGCCGCGCTCGACCGCGGAGGCCGCGATGCCCGAAGCCTTCCCGCCCAGTTCTTCGAGCAATGCCGGGGCACCAGACCACACGCCCCGGCCTCCTCGCAGCACCTGTATCGTGTCGGCGATGTGCGCCACGTCCTCGACAAGATGCGTCGAGACGACCACGATCCGATGTGCCGCCACCGTGCTGAGATACCGTCGGAATTGCGCTCGTTGCACCGGATCGAGACCAGCCGTCGGCTCATCGAGGATCAGCACCGGCGGTTCGTGTACGAGCGCTTGCCCCAAGAAGGCTCGGCGATTCTGACCTCCCGAGAGGCGACTCAGACGGACGCTCTGCAGTCCGGTCAGGTCGAGAGTCTCGAGCACACGATTGATCTTCGAATGCGTCTCCTCACCTCTGCCGCAGCGCAGCACGGCAAAGTACTCCAGCAGGTCGCGCACTGTGAACTCCCCGATCCATTCCGGATCCTGCGGCACGTATCCGACGTCTGCCCGGTACCGCGCACGCTCCCTCCTCCCGACGACACGGGCTCCATCGAAGTCGAGTTGCCCCGACTGCGCCGATTCCGTGCCGGCCAGCAGACGCAGCAGCGTGCTCTTGCCCGCCCCGTTCGGCCCGACGAGCCCGGTTACGCCTCGCTCGAAACGTGCGCTGAAATTTCGCAGCGCGGGGTGATCGCCGTAGGAATAGCTCAGACTCTCAGCACTGAGCGTGAAGGAGCCGAGCTGGTCTGCGGTCACCTGGGCTACACCTTCGTGTTCTTCGTGATGCCCTTGCCGCAGATGTCGGGCCACAGCGGGACCGACTCGCACATCGTGATGGTCGAGTTGATGCGATGGTGAGGCTTCGGCTTCCAAGCGGTGTCCGCGGTGAAGCGTCTCGCACCCTCGGTCTTCTGGGTGTGCTCCGCGCCGACTCCGATGGTGGCATACTTCGGGCTCTTCCCATTGCCCGGCATCTTGATCCAGGTGAGCGTGGTGTAGCTGCCAGACACTGTCCCGTACACCGCACGCTTGTTCTTCTTCTTGTCGATCAGGTCGAACTGAGCAGTGTGGTGATTTTTCTGCGTTGACGTGAAGAATCCATGCGTGAGCTTGGCCGTCGACGTACCCACCAGTGTCTTGCCGTCGTACACCGAGAGCTTCTGGTTGGCGAAGGTCGCCGCCTGAGCCGACGCCGCGCCGAAGCTGAAGAGCACGACGACGGCTAGACCAACAAGCCATTTCTTCATGTGAGTACCTCATCCTGACCGATCAGTGATGGTGAGCTGGGGTGCACTTCCCACAAGCACCGCATCTGCTGCAATAGTGACCCGATCCCCAGAGAAAGTGGGATGCAGATCGAGAACGAATCCAGAAATGTCCGCAGAAAGGGGGACATCACGGCTCGCCCTCGCCTTCTCGGATTCTGGTGTGATTGGCATCAGAATTTTCCGGCACGGGATAATGGAGGCATCATGCCTGAATCCCCCTTGCGCATCTCGTTCCCAGAGGATCTCCCGGTCTCGCAGATGCGGGACGAGATCGAGGCGGCGATCCGCGACCACCAGGTGGTCATCGTCGCGGGCGAGACGGGCTCGGGCAAGACCACGCAGCTGCCCAAGATCGCACTCTCCCTCGGCCGCGAGCGCATCGCCCACACGCAGCCCCGGCGCATCGCCGCACGCACGATCGCGGAGCGCATCGCCGAGGAGCTGGGCTCGGAGCTCGGCGGACTGGTGGGCTACCAGGTGCGCTTCACCGACCGGGTCTCGGCCGACACGCGGATCCGGCTCATGACCGACGGGATCCTGCTCAACGCGATCCACCGCGACCGCGACCTCTCGGCCTACGACACGATCATCATCGACGAGGCGCACGAGCGCAGTCTCAACATCGACTTCCTGCTCGGGTACCTGAAGACCCTCCTGCCCCGGCGGCCCGACCTCAAGGTGATCATCACCTCGGCGACGATCGACCCCGAGTCGTTCGCCGCGCACTTCGCCGACGCCGCGGGCGAACCGGCACCGATCGTCGAGGTGTCGGGGCGCACCTATCCGGTCGAGATCCGCTACCGGCCGCTCGTCGAGAAGATCGAGCGGCCCGATCCCAAGAACGGCCCGCCGAGAGTGCAGACCATCGAGCGCGACCTCTTCGACGCGATCGGCGACGCGGTGGAGGAGCTCGGGCGCGAGGCGCCAGGCGACGTGCTCGTCTTCCTGAGCGGCGAGGCCGAGATCCGCGACGCGGCCGACGCGCTGCGGGGCCGCGTCGGCCGGGATCGGGCCAGGCCCGTCGAGATCCTGCCGCTCTACGGCCGCCTCAGCGCCGCCGAGCAGCACCGCGTCTTCGAGCGCTCGAAGACGGCCGGCGCTCGCCGCATCGTGCTCGCCACCAACGTGGCCGAGACCTCGCTCACCGTGCCCGGAATCCGATACGTGGTCGACGCCGGCACCGCGCGCATCTCGCGCTACTCGGCGCGCAGCAAGGTGCAGCGCCTCCCGATCGAGTCCGTCTCGCAGGCGAGCGCCAATCAGCGCTCCGGCCGCTCCGGCCGAACGAGCCCCGGCATCGCGATCCGGCTCTACTCCGAGGAGGACTTCGCGGGCCGCCCGGAGTTCACCGAGCCCGAGATCCGGCGCACCGGCCTCGCCTCCGTGATCCTGCAGATGCTCGCGCTGGGCCTCGGCGACATCGCACGGTTCCCCTTCCTCACGCCCCCGGACCAGCGCGGGATCGCCGATGGCCTCGGGCTGCTCGCGGAGCTGGGCGCGGTCGAGGCCTCGCCGGTCGGGCGGGAGAAGCGAGTCGATGGGCAGGCGCCCGATCCGGGCTCCGGCTCGAAGACTCGCTCGAGCGGCGGGAGGAAGCACCCGGGATCCGGACCCTCCCACCGCATCACGAGGATCGGCCGCGAGCTCTCCCGCCTGCCGATCGAACCCCGCTTCGCCCGCATGGTCGTCGAGGCCCGTCGGCACGACGTCGTGGCCGAGGTGCTCGCGATCGTCGCGGGCCTCACGATCCAGGACGTGCGCGAGCGCCCGCAGGCCGAGCGCGGCAGGGCCGACGAACTGCACGCGCGCTTCGCCGACCCGCAGGGCGACCTCATGACCCTGCTGAACCTCTGGAGCCACCTGCAGGAGCAGCAGGACGCGCTCTCCTCGAGCGCGTTCCGGCGGCTGTGCAAGGCGGAGTACCTCAACTTCCTGCGCGTGCGCGAGTGGATGGACCTCTACCGGCAGCTGTCGCGCATCGCGGGGGTGCGGCGGGTGGATCCTGCGACTCGCGAACTCGCGCAGGACGACCAGGGAACACGGCGCAACGCCCCCATCGGTCATCCTGCGCGGAGCGAAGCGCGCACCCGTCATCCTGCGCGCAGCGAAGCGGAGTCGCGGGATCCAGCGAACGGCACGGGTGCAGGATCGGGCGACGCGATCCACCGCTCGATCCTCGCAGGCCTGCTCTCGCAGCTCGGTGTGCGCGACGACCGCCAGGACCGCAGCGCTCCCGCCCGCGGCCGCGGCGCCGCGGGCGCGGGCGGGCGCAGACCCGCCCAGGAGTACGTGGGATCGCGCGGCACCCGCTTCGTGCTGTACCCGGGCTCGGTGCTCGCGAAGAAGCCGCCCGAGGTGGTGATGAGCGTGGAGCTCGTCGAGACCTCCCGGCTGTTCGCCCGCTCGAACGCCGTGGTCGATCCGGCGTGGGCCGAGGAACTCGCCGGCCCGCTCGCGAAGCGCCAGCTCAGCGAACCCCGCTGGGAGAAGAAGCAGGGCGCGGCCGTCGCGTACGAGCGGGTCACCCTGTACGGGGTGCCGATCGTGGATCGCCGCCGCGTGCAGCTCTCCCGCTTCGACGCCGCGCACGCGCGCGAGCTGTTCATCCGTCACGCACTCGTGGACGGCGAGTGGGATTCGCCCCAGGCCTTCGACCGGGCGAACCGGCAGCTGCGCCGCGAGCTGGAGCAGCTCGAGGAGCGCACCCGCCGCCGCGACATCGTCGGCGACGACGAGGCCGTGTTCGAGTTCTACGACGCCAGGATCCCGCAGCAGGTGACCAGCGTGCGCGACTTCGAGGGCTGGTGGAAGCAGGAGCAGCGGAAGCAGCCGAAGCTGCTCACGATGCGCCGTGAGGACCTGCTCGAGGACGAGACCGAGGGAGTCGACGAGAGCGAGTTCCCGAGGCAGTGGACGCACGGCGACCAGACGCTGCGGCTGAAGTACCGCTTCGATCCCACGGCCGAGGACGACGGAGTCACCGTCAACGTGCCGCTGCCGCTGCTCCCCCGGCTCGAGGGCTCGGACTTCGAGAAGCTCGTGCCCGGGCTGCGGCAGGAGCTCGTCACGGCGCTCATCAAGACGCTGCCGAAGGCGATCCGCAAGCACGTCGTGCCCGCCGCCGACTGGGCGCGCACGCTGCTCGAGGCCGCGGGGCCGCAGCTCGACACCGCGACCTCCCCGCCTCTCACCCGCCTCCTCGCCGACGAGATCCGCCGCCGCACGAGCGTGCCGGTCTCACCCGAGGACTTCGACCCGTCGCGGCTGCCCGCGCACCTCACGCCGACGTTCCGCGTGGTCGACGGGCGCGGACGCACCGTGGGGGCCGGCAAGGATCTGACGCAGCTGCAGACGGCCCACAAGGACCGCGCCGCCCAGGGAGTGGCGAAGGTGGCCGCGGCGGCGCTGCCGAAGAGCGAGCTGGAGCGCACGGGCGCCACCGGCTGGGATTTCGGCGAGCTGCCCCGGCACGTCGACACCGCCTATGCGAAGGGCCGCGGGGGCGCCGGCGCCGGCGTGGTGCGCGCGTACCCTGCGATCGTCGACCGGCGCACGAGCGTCGACCTGGTGCTCGTCGCCGACGCGGCCGAGCAGGCGCGCCTGTCGCGGCGCGGGATCCGACGCCTGCTGACGCTGAGCTCGCCCTCGCCGGCGAGCTACGTGCGCGAGCACCTCTCCAACCAGGAGAAGCTGCTGCTCGGCGCGGGCCCGTACCGCACCCTCGACGCCGCCATCGCGGACGTGTCGCTCGCGGTCGCCGACCGGGCGATCCGCCGCCATGCCCCCGACGGGCTGGTCTGGAGCGCCGCGGTCTTCGCGTCCATCGCCGACGAGTACGCGCGATCCCTCATCGACGAGATCTACGCGGCGATCGCGCTGACCGCGCGGGTGCTCGACGCCGCGCGCCTCGCCCGCAAGGCGATCGACGGCGCGAAGTCGATCCAGGTGCTCGCGCAGGTGGCCGGGGCCGCCGCGCAGGTGGACGGCCTCGTCTTCGACGGCTTCGTCTCCCGCACCGGGCTCGCGCAGCTGTCGCGGCTGCCGGTGTATCTCGAGGCCGTGCAGCTGCGCATGCGGGCTCTCACCGAGAACCCCGGGCGCGACCGGGCCTGGCAGAACGAGGTGGACCGGGCGCTCGCCCTCTTCGAGGAGGCCGGCGGCTCGATCCCGCCGCCGCCGGACACTCCGGATCACCTCGTGCGCGCCCGCTGGCTGATCGAGGAGCTGCGCGTGAGCCTCTTCGCGCAGCAGCTGCGCACGGCCGAGCCGGTGTCGCTGCAGCGCATCCAGAAGGCGCTGCGGGCGGAATAGCGCGCGGCTTCGAGCGGCGAGCACCGCCCCGGGCTCGTCCGCGTTCCTCTCCCTCACCCGGGATGGGGTGGGGTGGGACCGGTGCCGGACGCCGACGGTCCGCTTCGGTAGAGTCGGGGCATGCGAATCGCAGCGGCCGGACTGGCCCTCCTGGGTGTGATCACCCTGTCCGGGTGCGGTGCCCCGTCCCTCGACAGCGCCTGCTCGGCGATCGACGACGCGGTCGATCGGGTCGTGATCGAGGTCGCGTCGGTCGCCCACGACGACGCCGCGGACGGGGCGGACTTCGCGGCGGCGGCCGAGGAGGTCGAGAAACTCGTTCCGGGTGTGCGCGAGGCGGAGATGCCGCCCGGGCTCGCGGATGCGCGAGACGCGCTCCTGGACCGCATGGACGAGCTCGTCGAGACGCTCCGGGATGGGAACGCCGGGCACGCGGTGACGCTCGCCGCCGACATGCAGGTCATCCAGGTGGGCGCGGACCCCGTCTGCAACGGCTGACGGTCGCGGAACGGCCCGGACTCCGGGGGCGGAGCGCAGCGACCCCGAGCGGTTCCGTCTCTTCGGAGCCGTGGATCCCTGCCCCGGCCCTCCGGATCCCTCCGCCGGCCGTTCGGGCCCCGCCCCGGCCGTCCGGATCCCTACTTCGTCGAATTCACCAGGATCTGGCGCGCCTGGTGCACGAGCTCCGCCTCGGTCACGAGGTCGTATCGGGTGGCCACCATCTGCATGACCGACGAGAAGTCGCGGCGGTTGCGGTTCATGGCGTACGAGAGCACGCCGAAGAGCATGCCGAAGCCGGCGCCGATCACCACAGCGGCGATGAACACGCCGAAGATCGCCGTGTTGTCGGGCTGGAAGATGAACAGCAGGATGCCGAGGAACAGGCCGAGATAGGCGCCGGAGAGCGCGCCCATCAGTGCGACGCGGCCGTAGGTGAGGCGTCCGGTGACGCGCTCCACACTGCGCACGTCGTTGCCCACGATGCTGATCTGCTGCACCGGGAAGCTCGCGCGCGCGAGCACGTCGACCGCGTGCTTGGCGTGCTCGTAGCGGTCGTAGGTGGAGACGATCTCCCCCTTCGGGATCTCGGGCATCAGCGGCACGCGCGAAGAACGGAGGGGGCCTGGAGTACTCATACCCCGATTCTCCCACTTCGGCGCCCGCCGCGGCGGCACGGGGATTCCGCGGGTGGCGAACCGCCCCGAAGCGTCTGCGCCGTCGCCGCGGCGCACCTGGGAGGAGTAGCGTAGTGGTGTGAGTGTTTCGAGGGTCTTCGTCGGGCGCCTCGCCGGGCGCGGTGTGTTCGATCCGGTCGGCGACCGGATCGGCAAGGTGCGCGATGTGCTGGTCGTCTTCAGATCGGCGGCTGCGCCGCGCGTGGTCGGACTGATCGTCGAGATCCCGGGCAAACGCCGGGTGTTCGTGCCGATCGGGCGCGTCACCTCGATCGGATCGGGCCAGGTCATCACGACAGGCCTCATCAACGTGCGCCGCTTCGAGCAGCGCGGTGGCGAGACCCGCATGATCGCTGAGCTCATCGGCCGCGATGTGCAGCTCGCCCCCGAGCAGCCGGGCGGCCCGGTCGCCACCGCGCGCATCGAGGACGCCGCGATCGAACGCAGCCGCTCCGGCGAGTGGCTCGTCTCCGAGGTGTTCGTGCGCCTGCCCAAGCCCGCCGCGCCGTTCAGCCGCGGCGACTCGCGCATCGTGCGCTGGTCGGAGTTGCGCTGGCCGAGCGCGGGCGCCGGCTCCCAGTCCGCGGAGCTGCTCATCCAGACGATGGTGGATCTGAAGCCCGCCGACCTGGCCGAGGCGCTGCTCGAGCTGCCCCAGCATCGCATGCTCGAGGTGATCGGCGAATTGCCCGACGAGCGCGTGGCCGACGCACTCGAGGAGATGAGCGAGCAGGATCAGCTCGCGCTGCTCGCCCAGCTGCCCTCCGACCGCACCGCCGACGTGCTCGATCGCATGGAGCCGGACGACGCGGCCGACCTCATCTCGGCGCTGCCGGCGGCGAAGGGCGAGGAGCTCCTCGACCTCATGGAGCCCGAGGAGGCCGAGGACGTGCGCCGCCTGCTCGAGTACGACGCCGACACCGCGGGCGGGCTCATGAGCCCGGCCCCGATCGTGCTCTCGGGCGAGTCGAGCGTCGCCGAGGGGCTCGCGATGATCCGCCGCGCCGAGATCCCGCCCGCCATGGCCTCGGCGGTCTACGTGACCCACCCGCCCTACGAAACGCCCACGGGCGAGTACATCGGCATGGCGCACTTCCAGCGCATGCTGCGCTTCCCCCCGCACGAGCGCCTCGTCGCGCTGATCGACACCGAGATCGAACCGGTGACGGTGGGGGCGAGCGCCGCCGAGGTGTCGCGCCGGCTCGCGAGCTACGACCTGGTCGCCATGCCCGTCGTCGACGAGCAGAACCACCTCGTGGGTGTGGTCACCGTCGACGACGTGCTCGATCACCTCCTGCCCGACGACTGGCGCCACGCCGATGACGAACCCGCGAGCACGGCCGGACGGGGAACGGCCCGATGAGCCTCTTCAAGCGCTTCAGGCGCGATCCGGGCCTCGATGCGCCCCGCACCGCGAGCGGGCGGGCCGCGCGTGCGCCCGAAGCCGCCGGAGACCGCCGCTTGGCGGGCAACGAGCGGTTCGGCCGCTGGAGCGAGGGCATCGCCCGCGGCATGGGCACCCCCTGGTTCCTGCTCGTGCTCACCGCGTTCTGCGTGGTCTGGCTCATCTGGAACACCGCTTCTCCCGAGCCGTGGCGCTTCGACAGCGCCGCGCTCGGGTTCACCGCGCTCACGCTGATCCTGTCGCTCCAGGCCTCCTACGCCGCGCCCCTGATCCTGCTCGCGCAGAATCGTCAGGACGACCGCGATCGCGTGCAGATCGAGCAGGACCGCCAGCGCGCCGAGCGCAACCTCGCCGACACCGAGTTCCTCGCCCGCGAGGTCGTCGCGCTGAGGCTCGCCATCAAGGATCTGCCCGACCGCGACTTCGTCCGCGCGGAGCTGCGGGCGCTGCTCGCGGATCTCGCCGAGGAGCAGCGCGAGGCCGACGAACTGCGGGAGGCCGAGGAACGGCGGGAGGCCGCTGCGAGCCCCGCTGCTGAGCCGCGGCCCGAGACGGAGCCGCGATCCGCGGCCGACGCGCAGCCCGAGGCCGCGCCGCGATCCCCCGGAGAGAAGCCGGATGACGACCGGCGCTGAGCGGGCCGTCTGGGCGGCGCTCGAGCGCGTTCGCGACCCCGAGATCCTCCGCCCCATCACCGAGCTGGGCATGGTGCAGGGGGTCGACGTGGACGTGGCGGGTCGCGCCGAGGTGTCGATCCTGCTCACCATCGCCGGCTGCCCGGCCGCCCGGCGCATCGAGGCCGACGTGCTCGCCGCGGCCCGCGGCGCCATCGGCGTATCGGAGGCCGTGGTGCACGTCGGCGTGATGACTCCCGATGAGCGCCGTGCGTTCATCGAGCGGGTGCGCGGGAACCGCGGATCCCGCCCGCAGCAGTTCGGGCCCGACTCGCTGACCCGCGTCATCGCGGTGACGAGCGGCAAGGGCGGGGTCGGCAAGTCCTCGATCACCGCGGGCCTGGCGGTGGCGATGGCCGCGGAGGGCCTCTCGGTCGGTCTCGTCGACGCCGACGTGTTCGGTTTCTCCATCCCGGGCATCCTCGGTCTCAGCCGCGACGGCCGCACGGAGCAGCCCACTCGGGTCGACGATATGATCCTGCCGCCGGTGGCGTTCGGCGTGAAGGTGATCTCGATCGGCATGTTCCTCGGGGAGGCCGATCCGCGCAGCACCGCCGTCTCCTGGCGCGGCCCCATGCTGCATCGCACGATCGAGCAGTTCCTGCGCGACGTCTGGTTCGGCGATCTCGACGTGCTGCTGCTCGACCTGCCGCCCGGCACGGGCGACATCGCGATCAGCGTGGGTCAGCTGCTGCCCCAGGCAGAGGTGCTCGTGGTGACCACCCCCCAGGAGGCCGCCGCCGATGTCGCGGTGCGCAGTGCGCTCGTGGCCAGGCAGACGGGGCAGCGGGTCATCGGAGTCGTCGAGAACATGGCCGGGCTCGTGCAGTCCGACGGCACGGTGCTGGACGTGTTCGGCAGCGGCGGGGGCCGGCTGGTCGCCGATCGGCTGAGCGCGGCGCCCGCGGACGGGGAGGAGCCGGAGGAGATCCCTCTGCTGGGCAGCGTGCCGCTGAGCCCGCCCTTCAGGGAGGCCGGGGACCGCGGCGAGCCGGCAGTCCTCGGCGATCCGGCGGATCCGGCCGCCGCCGAGGTGCTGCGCGTGGCGCGCCGCGTCGCGGATCTCGGCCGCGGTCTCGCGGGCAGGCCGCTGGGGATCGCGCCGCGCTGAGTCCGCGGAATTCCGCCTAGAGCGCGGTCAGGGTCTCGGAGACCGGCCTCGGCCTCGCGAAGAGGTAGCCCTGGAACGCGTCGACGCCCAGCTCGCAGAGCGCCTCGAACTGCGCGTCGGTCTCCACGCCCTCGGCGACGACCTGCAGGCCGAAGGTGCGCCCCAACTGCACGATCGTCTGCGTGATCGCGGCCGTGTGCGCGTCGTCGACCACTGAGGACACGAACGAACGGTCGATCTTGAGCTGCTGCACCGGCAGGCGGCGGAGGTAGCTCAGCGACGAGTAGCCGGTGCCGAAGTCGTCGAGCGAGGCGAGCACACCCTCGGCGCGCAGCAGCCCCAGCATGCGGATCGTGCGGTCCAGATCCGTGTGCAGCACGCTCTCGGTCAGCTCGAACTTCAGCAGCCCGGGCGAGATCTCGTGGCGCGCGAGGATCCGATGCACGCGCTCCGCGAAGTCGTCCGCGCGCAGCTGGCGCTCGCTCAGATTGATCGAGAAGGTCAGGCCGCGGCGGTCGGGATCGCCGTTCCAGGAGGTCAGCACCCGGCAGGCCTCCTCCAGCACCCAATCGCCGATCTCGATGATGAGGCCGGTCTGCTCGGCGAGCGGGATGAAGGCGTCGGGCATGACGAGTCCGCGCTCAGGGCTGACCCAGCGGATCAAGCCCTCCTCCCCGATCACCCGGCGATCCCGATCGACGATGGGCTGCGCGAAGAGCCGGAGCTCCCCCTTCTCGATGCCGCGGCGCAGCTCGGAGAAGAGGCGCACCCGCTCCTGTGCCTCGTCGAGCATGCGCTGACGGAATCGGCGCACCCGGACCTGTCCGCCCGCGCGCCGGGCCCGCTTGCGCGCCACATCGGCGCACTTGATGATCTCCGCAGAGTCGTCCGACTCGATGTAGTCGTCGAGCGGGCAGTCTCCGAGCGGGGTGTCGGGCTCGCCCGACGCAGCCCGCGTGCCCGGTCGCGCCCAGAGCACGAACCCGAGGCTGGCCGAGACGTCGAGCACCATCCCCGAGGGCAGGTCGGAGGCGCCGTTGATCGTGGAGAGCACCTGGTCGACGGCGTCCAGGCAGCGGGACTCCGCCAGGCGCTGCTCGTCCCCCAGTCCCGTCAGCAGCACGCCGAAGGTGTTGGATCCCATCCGGGCGGCCAGGAGCCCCTCCCGCTCGATTCCGCGCAGGCCCGCGGCCGCGTCGCGCAGCAGCAGGTCGCCCGCCTCGTACCCGAAGGCGTCGTTGACCGCCGACAGCTCGTCGACGCTGAAGGAGACGTAGGCGCAGAACTCCCCGAGCGGTTGCGTCGCGAGCGTCCGCTCCACGACACGCAGCATCGAGCCGCGGTTGGCGAGCCCCGTCGACCCGTCGAAGTGCGCCAGCTGCCGGGCCTCGTCCTCGGCGAGATGCCGCTGCGTCGCCTCGGTGCGGATCGCCAGATAGCGCTCCGGCCGGCCGTGCTCGTCGCACAGCGGGATGATGGTGGTGTCCACCCAGTACTCGACGCCGTCCTTGGCACGATTGCAGATCTCGCCCGTCCAGACCTGGCCCCCGCCGATGACCCGCCACATCTCCCGGAAGAACTCGCGCGAGTGCCGTCCGGAGTGGACGACGCGGTGCGTGCGCCCGACGAGCTCCTCGCGGCTGTACTTCGAGATCTCGCAGAAGCGGTCGTTGACGTGCTGGATGATCCCGTCGCGGTCGGTGATCGCGATGATCGAGTAGGTGCTCAGCGCGTCCAGGATCTGGTCGATCCCGCGGTCGAGGGCGGCGACGGAGTCGACCCGCTCCGGCTCCCCCGCGGGCGGGGAATCCGGCTCCGGCGTATGCATGCGGCAGTCCTCCCGCTACGTCGCTTCGTCGTCGAAGCGCGTGCGCAGGGTCTCCGGGACAGCACCCTCGGCGGTGCCGGCGAGGGACGGTTCGTTCGCACCGGCCGCGGTGCTCGTGGCGGCGGCTGCGGTACCTGCGGCTGCGGCGACGACGCCGGCACCGGCACCGGCGCCCTCGGCGGCCGACGCGCGTCGTGCCGCGGCCTCGGAGGCGCGTTCGCGGCGTGCGGCCAGGCGCGCCTCGCGCTCATCCTCGACCAGGGCGTCGCGGATGATGCGCCGGGGATCGTACTGGCGCGGGTCGAGCTGCTTCCAGTCGACCTCGTCGAACTCGGGGCCCATCTCGTCGCGCAGACGATCCTTGGCCCCCTCGGTCATGCGCTTGATGCTGCGCACGAGCTCGCCGAGCTTCTTGGCGTAGATCGGCAGCCGGTCCGGGCCCAGCACGAACATGGCGATCACCATGATCACCAGGATCTTGTCTATCGTGAGGCCCATCACTCCCCCATGCTACTCGTTCGCGGCCGCAACGGCGGACCGCCGCGATGGCGATCTCGCGCGGGACGATCCGCGCGGCACGCGTGATCGTCGCCGACGACGCCGCTGCCTCCGGCGCGATCGGATCGGGTCCGCGCCGCTCCCGCTTCGCCCGATAGCGCGTGGTGACCGCCCGGAGTAGCGCGCGGCATCTACGCTAGAGGAAGAGCGCGGGGCCCGGATCCGGAACCCCGCACCCGGGCCCCGGCCCGGAACCGCCCCACCCGAGCAACCCGCCCGGGGTTGCGACCCCTCGGAGGAGAACGTGAGCAAGCTCGAACGCAACTGGCAGTACGCCGAGCAGTATCCCGGTGAGACCGACGCCCTCGTGCGCGCACGGCGCCTGTCGCTGGAGCTCGGCATCGAGCCCGTCAGCCGCTCGATCGGGGCGCAGCTCTCGGCGCTGACCGTGCTGGCCCGAGCGAAGACCGTGTGCGAGGTCGGCACCGGCGTCGGCGTCAGCGGCCTGTCCCTGCTGCGCTACGCCCAGGAGGCCACGCTCACCTCCATCGAGATCGAGCCGGAGCACCTGCGCGAGGCGAAGTCGGTCTTCGCGGATGCCGGGATCCCCGCCTCGCGCCTGCGGCTCATCGAGGGCGACGCGCGGCATGTGATGCCCCGGCTCAACCTGGGCGCCTACGACCTCGTGCTGCTCGACGCGGAGCCCGGCCAGCTGCTCGAGCTCTTCGAGCACGCGCTCAACATCGTCCGCCCGGGCGGCTGCATCGTCGTGCCCGGTGCGTTCGCGCACGGCCGGGTGCCGGATCCCGCCGCACGCGACGAGGCCACCCTCGCCTGCCGGGATCTGCTCGCCCTCGTCGCGGAGTCGCCCGCCATCGCCCCGGTGCTCTCGCCCGCGGGCGACGGCGTGCTCACCCTCGTGCGGCTCGACGGCTGAACCGGCGCCGACGAGACACGGCGAAGCCCCCGACGGGATCCTGGATCCTGCCGGGGGCTTCGCGCTGCCGCCCTCCGGCGCGCAAGCTCGGGCACCTCGGTGATCAGCGCCTGCGGCACTCGACGGCTGCAGGGCCCGGCGCTCGTATCGCGATACGGACGCCGGCACCGGGCGGCTCGATCAGCCGTCGAGCACTGCGGCGAGCACGTCGCGCAGTTCAGCCGCTTCCTGGTCGTTGACCGACACCACGAGGCGTCCACCGCCCTCGAGCGGCACCCGCACGACGATCAGTCGGCTCTCGCGCACCGCCTCCATGGGTCCGTCCCCAGTCCTCGGTTTCATTGCAGCCATGACGCCTCCTCGCAGAATTGGTGTTTCACGCCTATTTTATCGGGCGAGCGCGGGTGAGAGCGAACTCGCCGCCCCCGCGTTACGCAGAATTCAGGTGCCCGGCCCGCTCAGGCCCCGCGGTCCGTCAGCCAGGCGCGCAGAGCCGCGGCCGTGAACTCGATCTGCGAGACGGGCACGCGCTCGTCGTCGGCGTGCGCCAGCAGGGCGTCGCCCGGCCCGAAGTTGACGGCGGGGATGCCGAGCGCGGAGAACCGGGAGACATCGGTCCAGCCGAACTTCGCGGTGGGTTCGACCCCGACCGCGGCGACGAAGCGCCGCGCGAGCGGATCGTCGAGGCCGGGCCGGGCGCCGGGCGCGAGATCCACGATCTCCACCTCGTCGGCGTCGGCGAAGAAGTCGCGGACGAACGCAGCGGCCTCCTCGCCCGAACGGCTCGGAGCGAAGCGGTAGTTGACCTCGATGGAGCAGTGATCCGGGATCACGTTGCCCGCCACGCCCCCCTCGACGTGCACGGCGTTCAGCCCCTCGCGGTACTCGAGCCCGTCGACCACGACCCGCTCCGCCTCGTACGCGGCGAGCCGCTGCAGCAGCTCGCCGGCGCGATGGATCGCGTTCACGCCCATCCAGCCGCGCGCCGAGTGCGCGCGACGGCCCCGCATCGTCACGCGGGCCCGCAGCGTGCCGTTGCACCCGCCCTCGATGGTGCCGTTCGACGGCTCCCCGAGGATCGCGAAATCGGCGGCGAAGAGCTCCGGGTGGTTGCGCATCGCGCGCCCCAGCCCGCTCAGGTTCGACGCGACCTCCTCGTGGTCGTACCAGACCCAGGTGAGGTCGACCGCCGGGTCGGTCAGCTCGACCGCGAGCGCCAGCTGCACCGCGACGCCCGCCTTCATGTCGACGGTGCCGCGGCCCCGGATCATGGCCTCGCCGGTCTCCGCGTCGATCTCATCGCGCACCGGCAGGTTGCGGTTGATCGGCACCGTGTCGAGATGACCGGCGATCGCCACCCGCTCGGCGCGCCCCAGCTCGGTGCGGGCGACGATCGTGTCGCCGTCGCGCACCACCCGCAGGTGCGGGGCGTGCGCCCGCAGCGCGGCCTCGACCGCGTCGGCGACCGCACGCTCGTCGCCCGAGACGGAGGGGATGTCGCACAGCTGCCGGGTCAGCTCGACCGGGCCGGCTGCGATGTCCAGGAGAAGAGGCGCTGGGATGCTCACCCGATCCAGCCTAGAGCACCCTCCGGTCCGCCCGCCGCCCGCCGGGGCGCGACGCCCCGGGCCCGCCCGCCGCGATACGATAGAGGCCATGACTGCAACGCGCTTCGCCTGGTCCGCCGGCATCTCCACGATCGCGTCGAACGGCACCGTTCTCGACGCCTGGTTCCCCGCCCCGCAGCTGGGCCGACGCCCCGAGGATCGCGATCCCTGGATCGCTCCCGCCGAGCTGGAGGGCCTCGCCGGTGCGGACGAGCACCGCGGCGTCGAACTGCGGCCCGTGAACATCGAGATCGACCTCGACGCGCCCCCGGCCTCCACCGAGGACGCGTACCTCCGGCTGCACCTGCTGTCGCACTGCCTCGTGCTCCCCAATTCGATCAATCTCGACGGCGTCTTCGGCCAGCTGCCCAACGTGGCCTGGACCACCGCCGGGCCCATGCTCCCCGAGGACTACGCGGCCCGGCTGCCGCGGCTCAAGCGCGCCGGGATCACCGCGGTCGGCCTGGACAAGTTCCCGCGGCTCACCGACTACGTGGTGCCCCAGGGCGTGCGCATCGCCGACGCCTCGCGCGTGCGGCTCGGAGCGCACCTCGCGCCGGGCACCACCGTCATGCACGAGGGCTTCGTCAACTTCAACGCCGGAACACTGGGCGCATCGATGGTCGAGGGGCGCGTCTCGCAGGGCGTGCTGGTCGGCGACGGGTCGGACATCGGCGGCGGGGCCTCGATCATGGGCACGCTCTCGGGCGGCGGCACGCAGCGCATCACGATCGGCGAGCGCGCGCTGCTCGGCGCGAACTCCGGGATCGGCATCTCCCTCGGCGACGACAGCGTCGTGGAGGCCGGCCTCTACGTGACCGCCGGCACCAAGGTCGTGCTGCCGAAGGGCACCTCCGACTCGGCGGGCGAGCCGATCGAGGTGAAGGCGCTCGAGCTCTCGGGTCTGCCGAAGCTGCTCTTCCGCCGCAACTCCACGACCGGCGCCGTGGAGGCGCTGCCGCGCGAGGGCTCGGGCATCGAGCTCAACGCCGCGCTGCACGCCTGATCCCTGTCGGGACGGGCCGCCCCTCGACGTCCGGCCCCCATCTTCTCGCGCGTCAGTAGTTGTCGCCTCACCGCGGTTCGGGCGACAACTACTGGCGCGCGAAGTCTCCGTCCGCGGTGCCAGGGGTGAGCGGGGTGCCCGGCCAACCGCGCCGACGCAGCGCGCGCTCCACCCGGGCGGCGACCTCGCCGGGACGACGGGAGAGCGTCTTCGTCACCTCGACCATCTCCCAGCCGTCCGCCCGGAGGGCGTCGAGACGCTCGACATCGCTCGCGTACCGCTCACGGTGCCCCTCGCCCTGGTACTCGATGCCCACCCGGTAGCTCCGATACAGCAGGTCGATGCAGGCGAGGAAGACTCCGCGAGCGTCGCAGACGTCGCCATTCA
This sequence comes from Leucobacter sp., assembly GCF_053528595.1. Lineage (NCBI taxonomy): Bacteria > Bacillati > Actinomycetota > Actinomycetes > Micrococcales > Microbacteriaceae > Leucobacter > Leucobacter sp. Next base: position 32,983 of record NZ_JAIVPF010000086.1, read on the forward strand.
GCTCCGGCTCCGGCAGCCCCGCCTCGACCAGCACCAGCCGAGTCATCGATTCCCGCGGCGACCACGAGTCCTCCCGCACCAGTGCCAGCGCCTGCGTGAGTCGTCCGCGTCCGCGTCGGCGACCGGCGGTCGTCGCCTCGTGGAGATCACCGATCGTCGCGAGCGGCGGGCGCCCCGCGTCGGGACGTCCGTGACCCGTCCGGTAGCGACGCACGAAGAAGTCTCCGAGCGCGACGAGATCGGGAATCGGCAGGTCCGCCGATTGGACCCAGGTGCAGGCGGGCGTCGTCAGGCGCATGCCGTCGCGCCCGGTGACCGCGCAGGACGCTCCGGTGAGCCCGTGCCCCACGACTCCGACGGCGCGCGGCGACCGCACCGGGCGCAGTACGCTCGCGTGCACCGGAGCACCGGGCTGATACGGAACCGGGGCGCCCCAGAGGAGCGCGGCGCTGCGATGGCTGAAGAACTGGCGCGGGGTCATCACCTGCGCGAACTCGCGGATCCGACGCAGCTCCTCGCCGCGCTCGAGTTCGTACCGGTCCGGATCCGGATCCGGATCCGCGCGATCCCCGGCACGCACGGCCGGATCCGGGACCGCCGCGAGGTCGCCCCGCGCCCGAACTCCTCTCCTCGGCGCGCTCAGGTCCGCGGCCCGCAGCCGGGTCGGTGTCACTCCCGCTTCCACAGCGGAAGCCACCGAGAACAGCTCGGGGAGGCGGGGCGGGAGCGGCGAGGCGGGAGTCGGCATGCGTACAGCCTGCCCGTCCCGGTCTCGCTCGCAGACGCTTTCCACAGGCAGAACCCCCGGTCCTAGCGCTCTCCGCTCGCGAGCACGCACCGCTCACGACCGATCGCGACCGGAACACGACTTCGCGCGCCAGTTGTTGTCGCCTCACCCGAGGTTTGGTGACAACAACTGGCGCGCGAAGAGGAATTCGGGGCGGAGGACGCTCGGAGGTTGTTGGCGAAGGGGCGGGACCGCAGGGCGGCAGGACCGCTGGCTGGACGGCGAAGCGGCAGGACGGCGGGGCGGCAGGACCGCTGGCTGGACGGCGAAGCGTCAGGACGGCGGGGTCACCCGCGCCGCGGACCTCTAGCGGCCCAGGTGTCGCTCCCCCGAGCCGATGTAGAGCTGCTGCGGCCGGCCGATCTTCGTCTGGGGATCGAGGCGCGCCTCGCGCCACTGGGCGATCCAGCCGGGCAGCCGGCCGATCGCGAACAGCACGGTGAACATGCGCGTGGGGAAGCCCATGGCCTTGTAGATGACGCCGGTGTAGAAGTCGACGTTCGGGTAGAGCTTGCGCTCCTTGAAGTAGTCGTCCTCGAGGGCGATCTGCTCGAGCTCCTGCGCGAGGCCGAGCAGCGGGTCGTTGACGCCCAGCTCCTCGAGCACCCGCGCCGCGCTCTCCTTGACGATGCGGGCGCGCGGGTCGTAGTTCTTGTAGACGCGGTGCCCGAAGCCCATGAGCTTCACCCCGTCCTCCTTGCGCTTCACCTTCTCGACGAAGGTCTCGACGCTCTGGCCCGAGTCGCGGATCTGCGCGAGCATGTCGAGCACGGCCTCGTTCGCGCCCCCGTGCAGGGGCCCCGAGAGGGCGTTGATGCCGGCCGAGATCGAGGAGAACATGTTGGCGCCGGTGGAGCCGACGAGGCGCACGGTCGACGTCGAGGCGTTCTGCTCGTGGTCGGCGTGGAGGATGAGGAGCTTGTCGAGCGCGTCGACGAGCACGGGGTTCATCACGTACTTCTCGGCCTTGTTGCCGAAGTTGAGTCGCAGGAAGTTCTCGACGAAGTTGAGGTCGTTGTCCGGGTACAGGAACGCCTGGCCGATCGACTTCTTGTGCGCGTACGCCGCGAGCACGGGGAGCTTCGCCAGCAGGCGGATCGTGTTGACCTCGACGAACTCCGGCACGGTGGTGTCGAGTGAGCTCTCGTAGTAGGTCGACATGGTCTGCAGGCCGCCCGACAGCACCGCCATGGGGTGCGCGGTGTGGGGAACGCCCTCGAAGTAGTAGCGCATGTCCTCGTGGAGCAGCGTGTGGCGGCGGATCTCGTCGTCGAAGGCCGCGAGCTCGTCGGCGGTCGGCAGCTCGCCGTAGATGAGCAGATAGGCGACCTCGAGGAAGGTCGAGTGCTGCGCGAGCTCCTCGATGGGGTATCCGCGGTAGCGCAGGATGCCCTGCTCGCCGTCGATGTAGGTGATCGACGACTTCGTCGAGGCGGTGTTGACGAAGCCGTAGTCGAGAGCCGTGTAGCCGCTCTGCCGGGTGAGCGCGCTCACGTCGATGGCCGAGTGACCGTCGACGGCCTCCACGATCGGCAGCTCGGCGGATCCGCCGGGAAATGTCAGCTGCGCCGCGGCCGGGCCCTGGCTCTGAGTCGATTCGGTCACGTCGTCTCCTCGTGGGTCTGTTGCTGGCCGGGCGTCGGATATGACGCGGCCACTCTTCCACCTTATCGGCTCCGGGAGGGCCGACTCGCACCGCGGTTCTGCGGGGCACGCCCCCTAGAGTATCTTGACGTCGAGCGAAATGCGATTCAGGAGGCCGAGCGCCGCAGACGATCGGCGGCCGCCGCGATCGCCTCGTCGCTCGCGGTGAGCGCCAGCCGCACGTGCTGCGGCGAGTGGTCGCCGTAGAAGTGCCCCGGGCCCACCACGATCCCGAGCCGCGCGAACTCCGCCACGCTCTCCCAGGCGTCGCTCCCCCGCGTCGCCCACAGGTAGAGGCCCGCCTCGCTGCCGTCGACGCGGTACCCCGCGGCCTCGAGGGCCGGGCGCAGCACCCCGCGCCTCGCCCGGTATCGCTCGCGCTGCTCGTCGACGTGCGTCTCGTCGCCGAGCGCCGCGACCATGGCGGCCTGCACCGGTGCCGGCTGCATGAGGCCGGCGTGCTTGCGGACCGTCAGCAGGCGTGCGATGAGCTCGGCGTCGCCCGCGATGAACGCCGCCCGATAGCCCGCGAGATTCGACTGCTTGCTCAGGGAGTAGGCGCTCAGCACGCCCCGGTGGTCGTCGCCCACCACGCGGGGGTCCAGGATCGACGGGATCGGCTCCGCGTCCCACGGCGCCTCCCAGCCGAACTCGGCGTAGCACTCGTCGCCGATGATCACCGCGCCGAGCTCGCGGGCGCGGGAGACCGCGACCTGCAGGGCTCCGACATCCATCACGCGCCCGTCGGGGTTCGAAGGGGAGTTCAGCCACACGAGCCGCGTGTGCTCCGGCCACTCGGCGGGGTCGTCGCTCGCCACCGCCTCGGCGCCCACGAGCGCCGCCCCGATCTGATAGCTCGGATAGGCGATCCTCGGGAAGACCACGGCCTCGCCGGGGCCGAGCCCCAGCAGGAACGGCATCAGGGCCACGAGCTCCTTCGAGCCGATGGTGGGCAGTACGGCGCTCGGAGCGACCGTCACGCCCCGGCGGCGCGAGAACCACTCGGCGATCGCCTCCCGCAGCGGCGGCGAGCCGGCGGTCGCCGGGTACCCGTGCGCGTCGGTGGCGGCGGCGAGGGCCTCCCGCACGCTCGCCGGCGAGGGGTCGACGGGCGACCCGACCGACAGGTTCAGCGCCCCTCCGGGATGGCGCGCGGCCTCCTCGGCGTAGGGAGCCATGGCGTCCCAGGGATAGTCGGGAAGTTCCCTCCGCATGCGCTTATTCGCCCTGCGGCGGAAGCGCCGCGATGATCGGGTGGTCGAAGTCGTAGACGCCCACCTTGGCCGCCCCGCCGGGCGAGCCGATCTCGTCGAAGAACTCCACGTTGGCCTTGTAGTAGTCGGCCCACTCGTTCGGCAGGTCGTCCTCGTAGTAGATGGCCTCGACGGGGCACACCGGTTCGCAGGCGCCGCAGTCGACGCACTCGTCGGGGTGGATGTAGAGCGAGCGCTCGCCCTCGTAGATGCAGTCGACCGGACACTCGTCCACGCAGGCGCGATCCTTCACGTCCACGCATGGAAGAGCGATCACATAGGTCACGATGCCCGCCTTTCACTCGGGTGAGGTCGGATGGAATCCGAGACGGCTCCATCCTACTCTCGGGCGGGTGCCTCCGCCGGGAGGGTCGGGATGGAGGTCGTGACCGTCGGCACCTCGGGCAGCAGCACGGGCAGCACCCCGGTATCACCCTCGCGTGGCAGGATCCCCGCGGAGAGCCCGCGGAACGGACCGAGGTCCGCGCCCTGGTCCGCGAGCGCCACCTCGACACTCGCTCCGGGCCGGATCTCCACCTGCTCGCCGCGCACCTGGACCGTCACCGGCCGGTCCCCCTCGAGCATCTCGAAGCGGATCCGCGACTGCTCCAGGGTCACCCCGATGCGGCGCTCGCGCCACGCCAGCGAGAAGCCCAGCGATCCCCAGTGCCCGGGCAGGCGCGGATCGAAGCTCAGACGCCGCCCGGCGTCGCGCATCCCCGCGAAGCCCTGCACCAGCATCATCCAGACGCCGCCGCACGAGGCGACGTGCACCCCGTCGGCGGAGTTGTGGTGCAGGTCGTCGAGGTCGACGCGCAGCGCGTGGTCGAAGTAGCGGTAGGCGAGCTCGCGGTACCCGACCTCCGCGGCGATGATCGACTGCACCACCGCGGAGAGCGTCGAGTCGCCCGTGGTCAGCGCGTCGTAGTACTCGAAGTCGCGGCGCTTCTCCTCGCGCGTGAACTCGTCGCTCGCCAGGAGCAGGGCGAGCACCACGTCCGCCTGCTTGAGCACCTGGAAGCGGTAGATGACGAGCGGGTGGAAGTGGAGCAGGAGCGGCTTCTGCTCGGGAGGGGTCGCGGCGAGATCCCACATCTCGCGCTCGAGGAAGTGCGCGTCCTGCGGGTGCACGTGCAGTTCCTCCGAGTACGGCACGCACATGCCCTCGGCCGCCTGCTCCCACGCGTCGACCTCGTCCGGTTCCAGCTGCAGCCGGCTCAGCAGGCGCGCGTAGTGCTCGGGGGCCTCGTCCGCGATCCGCCGCACCATCTCGACCGCGAACCGCAGGTTGAACCGCGCCATCACGTTCGTGAAGAGGTTGTCGTTGACCACCGTCGTGTACTCGTCCGGACCGGTCACGCCGTGGATGTGGAACCGGTGCTCACCGTCGATGTCGGTGCGCCAGAAGCCGAGGCTGGTCCAGAGCCGCGCCGTCTCCACCGGGATGTCGCAGGCCCCGGAGAGCAGGTACTCGATGTCGCCCGTCGCCGAGACGTAGCGCGCGAGCGCGTAGGTGATGTCGGCGTTGATGTGGTACTGCGCCGTGCCCGCGGCGTAGTAGGCGCTCGCCTCCTCGCCGTTGATGGTGCGCCACGGGAACAGCGCGCCCTCCTCGTTCAGCATCGCGGCCCGCAGTCGCGCCTGGGGCAGCATCCGCTCCCGTGCTCGCAGCGCGTTGCGCGCCCAGAACGGCGTCGTGTACGTGAGGAAGGGCAGCGCGTAGACCTCGGAGTCCCAGAAGTAGTGACCGCTGTACCCCGATCCCGTGAGCCCCTTGGCGGCGATCCCGCGGCCGTCGGCCCGCGCGGCGGCCTGCGCCAGCTGGAACAGGTTCCACCGGATGGCCTGCTGCACGCCGGGTTCGGCCTCGACCCGCACGTCGCTGCGCTCCCAGAAGGCGTCGAGGAAACGGCGCTGCGCTTCCCACCGGGCCTCGGGCGGCTCGGCGGCGACGCTCTCCAGTGTGTGCACGCAGCGGTCGATCATCTCGGTGAGCCCAGCCGTCGCCGAGGAGTGGTAGGTGATCGTCTTCACGAGCCGCACGGTCCTGCCCTGCTGCGCGACGCCCTGGAACATGTGACGCACGCGGTCGGTCGAGGTCTCCACGCGGGTGCGCCAGCCGCTCGCCGCGTCGTCGCCGGCTCCGTTCTCGCCCCAGGATCCGTCCCCGTCCCCGTCCCCGCCCCCGTCGAAGACGTGGTCGACGCCCACCCCGAGCCCCATGCCCGAGTTGCGCACCCGATAGCTGAGCACGCTGCGGCCGCCGTCGTGCAGGGCCGGGCCGGCATCCAGGATCCGCTCCGTCAGCTGCTCCGACTTGCGCGGATCGGCGACGCCGGCGGCCTCGGCGGGCTGCTCGGTGTGGATCCGTCCGAGGTCCTGCCGATTGATGATGAGGCTCGACACCGTGAGATCGGCGTCGGCGTCGAGTACGGTGACCCGCATCTCGAGGGTGGCCATGTGCCGCGCCTCGAACGACACCATGCGGCGCGTCTCCACGCGCACCCGTTTCCCGGTCGGCGTGATCCACAGCAGCGACCGCGTGAGGGTGCCGGTGCGCAGATCGAGGATGCGCTGCATGTCGACGATCTCGGAGGACGCCAGGTTGAGCCGCTCGTCGTCGACGTAGATGCGGATCGTCTTCGCGTCCGGAGCGTTGACGAGGGTCTGCCCGTGCTCGGCGAAGCCGTAGGCGCTCTCGGCGTGCTGGATGCGCCAGGTCTCGTGCAGGCCGTTGACGAAGGTCCCATGGCTGCTGAGCGGCAGCCCCTCCTCGTGATTGCCGCGCAGGCCCAGGTAGCCGTTGCCGAGCGAGAACAGCGTCTCGTCCTGCCCGGCGAGTTCGGGATCGAGGCCGTGCACCACGAGGCGCCAGGGATCCTCGCCGAAGTCGCGGTGCAGCTCCCGCACCGGCACGTCGAAGAGCTCGGGGTTCACGCGTCCACCTCCAGGAGTTCGGCGAGATCGGTCACGACCAGGTCGGCACCGGCGGCCACGAGCTCGTCATGGCCCGCGCCGCGATCCACGCCCACGACCAGCGCGAAACCGCCCGCGCGGCCCGCGGCGACGCCGGATCCCGCGTCCTCGAACACGACGGCGCGCTCGGGCGCGGTGCCCAGCAGCGCGGCCGCGCGCAGGAACGTGTCGGGCTCCGGTTTGCCGGGCAGTCCCTCGCGCTCCGCGACCGCGCCGTCGACCACCGCTGCGAAGCGATCCCGCAGCCCGGCGGCGCGCAGCACCGCCTCGGCGTTGCGCGAGCTCGACACGACCGCGAGCGGCCGTGCGAGCCGCGCCAGCCGGTCGAGCAGCAGGAGCGATCCCGGGTAGGGGGCGATGCCGTCCCGTTCGAGCACCTCGGTGAAGGCGCTGTTCTTGCGGTTGCCGATCCCGATGACGGTGTCGAGGCCGGCGTCGCCCGGCTCGCCCTCCGGGAGCGCGATGCCGCGGGCGTCGAGCAGCGTGCGCACCCCTTCGAAGCGGCTGCGCCCGTCGAGCGAGGCGAAGTACTCCGCCTCGCGGTACGGGCCGAGGCCTCGCGCCGCGAAGAACGCGTCGAAGGTCTCGGCCCAGGCCCGCCGGTGCAGCTCGACGGTGGGCGTCAGCACCCCGTCGAGATCGAACAGGTAGGCGTCGTAACTGTCGATCACGCGATCGGCCCTTCCCACAACTACTTTTGCGATCCCGCCAGCAGTGCCTGCACGAAGTATCGCTGGAACGCGAAAAACACTATCAGCGGTACCAGCATCGACAGGAACGCCCCCGCCGAGAGCACATCGATGTTCGCACCGAATTGACGCAGCTGCGACTGGATCGCGACGGTGAGCGGCTGGGAGTCGCTGTTCGTGAAGATCAGCGCCACGAGCATGTCGTTCCAGGTCCACAGGAACTGGAAGATCGCCAGCGACGCGATCGCGGGCAGCGCGAGGGGCAGCATGATCTGGAAGAAGATGCGCCAGTCCCTCGCGCCGTCGATGCGCGCCGCCTCCAGCATCTCCTCGGGGATCTGGATGAAGAAGTTGCGCAGCAGGTAGATCGCGAACGGCAGCCCGAATGCGGTGTGGAAGAGGATCACCCCGACCACGCTCCCGAAGATGCCGAGCGCGCCGAAGAGCCGGGCGAGCGGGATCAGCGCCACCTGCAGCGGCACCGCGAGCAGCACGATGACCGCGATGAACAGCCAGTCCCTGCCGGGGAAGTGCAGCCACGCGAACGCGTAGGCGGCGAGGGCGCCGATCGCGACGACCAGGATCGTCGTCGGAACGGCGATCACGATGGTGTTCCAGAACGACCCCGTGATCGTCGGGTTCGACAGCAGGTTGGAGTAGTTCTGGATCGTCAGCTCCGCGGGCTTGGTGAACACGGTCCACCACCCGCTCGCCGCGTTGTCGCCGGCGCTGCGGAACGAGATGAGCAGCAGGCCCACCGTCGGCACGAGCCAGAACACCGCGATGATCAGCAGGATCACGTTGACGATGCCGCTCGTCGCGAAGCGGCCGATGCGCTGGGCGATGCGCGGCTTGCGCCGCTGCGCCGGGGGGATCACGTCACTCATCGGCTGCGCTCCTCCTTGAATCGACGGACGTTCACGATCATCGACGGCAGCACCAGGATGAGCAGCAGGATCGCGAGCGCGGATCCGAGCCCCTGGTTGTTGCCCCCGCCGAAGGAGACCGTCCACATCTCGACGGCGATCACGTTGGCCGCCGGTTTCGATGCGCCGGGCGGGATCACGTACACCAGGTCGAATATCTTCAGCACGTTGATGACGAGCGTGACGAACACCACGATGAGCACGGGCGCGAGCAGCGGGGCCGTGATGCGGGTGAAGATCTGCCACTCGTTCGCGCCGTCGGTGCGCGCGGCCTCCTGCAGCGAGCGATCCATCGCCGACAGCCCCGATGCGATCATCACCATCGCGAAGCCGGCCCAGATCCAGACGTAGGCGAGGATCACGACGATGTTGATGAACGAGGCGCTGAGCCAGGAGACCCCCTGGGCGCCGGCGTCGAAGTTCGCGGCCGGGAGCGCGACGCGATAGCTCGCGCCGGCCTCGAGCCCCTCGATCACGAAGGTGCCTCCGGCTCCCGTGGTCGCGTAGCCCCGGATCGCACCGTCGGCGTCGACCGCGTCGACGCGCACGCCCTCGAGCCCCTTCTTGCCCGCCTCGATCTCGCCGTTCACACCTCCGCCGCCGCGCACGACGTCGAGGAAGACGGTCCCCGAGATCTCGGTGTCCGCGGGGGCGTCGGGGGCGCGCGCGTCGACGGCGTCCTCCGCGAGCGCGCTCTGCCGGATGCCGGTGAGCGGGAAGTTCTGCGTCTGGCCGGCCGGTATCGCGTCGCTCGACGCGATGATGCCGCTCTCCGCCTCGATCCCGACGTCGGCGCGCGGTTTCGCCCCCGGATAGCTCGACTGATCCCCGAAGATGCTCTGCACGCTCACGATGGCGGCGTTCACGACGCCCAGCTGCGGGCTCTCCTGGAACATGCCGCGGAAGATCACGCCCGCCGCGAGCATCGAGATGGCCATGGGCATGAACACGATCAGCCGGAACACCGTCTTCCAGCCGAGCTTGTCGATGAGGACCGCGAAGATCAGCCCGATGACGGTCACGGTCACCGGAGCGACGACGACCCACATGAGGTTGTTGCGGATCGCGGTGAAGGTCGTCTCGTTGGTGAACATCGTGACGTAGTTCTGCCACCCCACGAACTCGGCGCCCCGCCGGTCGAAGAACGAGCGCACCACCGTGTAGACGATCGGGTAGACGACGAGGGCGCCGAGCACGACGAGGGCCGGCCCGAGGAAGCCCGCGATGAGCAGCCACCGCCGCAGACGGCCGTGGCCGCGGACACTGCGTCCGCGACCACGGATCTGCACGGGGACCGTGAGCGTGCGGCTCATGGTCGCTCCCGTCAGTAGGCCGCCGCTGCGGCGTCTTCGAGGCGCTGCGCCGTGCCGTCGACGTCGCTCGGATCCTGGTAGAAGGAGATCATCTCCTGCCAGAACCCCTGACCGGGGGTGCCGCCGAAGGCGCTCGGCGTCAGATCGGACATGTCGAAGCGGAACGCCTCCGCGCCCGTGAGCGCCTCGGCGATCTGCCGCGAGATGTCATCCGGGTAGAGCGAGGTGTCGACTCCGCCGTTCGGCGAGGTGAGCCCGCCGGCGGGCACCCAGATCTCGGCGGAGTCCGGCGAGGCGAGGAACTCCATGAGCGCATTCGTCGCGTCGTCGTCGGTGAACTGCACCGCGACGTCGCCGCCGCCCACCACTGCGGGCGCCGATCCCTCGATGGCCGGGAAGTCGTAGAACAGCGCGTTCTCGCCGACCACCGAGTTGCCGTCTGCCGCGATGTTGCCCGCGACGAAGTCGCCCTCGAAGACGGTGCCGGCCTGCGGGTCGGAGCCGAAGACCTCGGTCACGCTGGTCGGGAAGTCGCGCTGATCGCCGCCCGGCTGCACGAGATCGCTGCCCCACAGCGTGGCGAGCACCTCGAGCGCCTCCTTCACGGAGTCGTCGGTCCAGGGGATCTCGTGGTTGGTCAGCTGGTCGTACTTCTCGGGTCCCGCGGTGCGCAGGTACACGTTCTCGAACCAGTCCGTCAGCGGCCAGCCGACGTCGGCGCCGATCGAGATCCCGGAGTAGCCCGCGTCGCTCACCAGGCCCAGCTGGGTCAGGAAGTCGTCCCAGCCCTCGGGAGCCACCGCGCCGGCTTCGTCGTAGATGTCGGCGTTGTACCAGACCGTCGACTTGTTCGCGGCCTTGAACCAGACGCCGTAGAGCTCGCCGTCGACGCTGCCGAGGTCGATCCACGACTCGGAGTAGTTCTCCTCGACAGCGGACTTCACGGCGTCGCCGACCGGGAGGATGTCGCCCTCCGAGGCCAGCGACTGCATGAGCGCCGGCTGGCCGAGGATCGCCACGTTCGGCGGCGTGCCGCCCTCGAGCTGTCCCTGCAGATACGTCGGGCCGTTGTCGCCGAAGCTCGTGTAGTTCACGGTCGCACCGGTGCGCTGCTCGAACTCGTCCAGCACCGCTTCGAAGTTCTCCTGCTCGGCGCCCGACCAGGCGGCCGCGACGTTCAGCGTCTCGCCGGAGAACTCGTCTCCGGCGGCGCCGTCGCCGCCTCCACCGCCTCCGTCACCGGACGCGCATCCCGTCAGCGCCAGCGCCACCGCCGCGGCACCGGCCGCCGCCGTGGCCAGACGTCGCCGTCCGCGACCCGAGCTCCTCGAGATTCCCATCGCACACATGAAGCACTCCATCCAGCATTCCGTCATTGACAGGCCCCGTGCGGCTCCGGGCGTACCGGCCCCTGCAGCGGGCGGAGCGATGCCGCATCAGCGGATGTGCGAAGCGACGTTGCTCCCGATTTCCAGGCTATACAAATCCGCCCCCTCCTCATCAAGGGGGTTGAAGCGATCCCGGATCGTTATCTCAGTTTCGACGGCGGCCGGAGAGGCATTGTGCGGGAAGTCTCCGACGGGCCGGCGAACGGTGCCGGCCCCCCTCCCCGATCGGCAGCGCTCAGGGCGTGACCTCGGTGCCGATCCCGCGCTCGGTGAAGATCTCGAGCAGCACGGAGTGCGGCTCGCGGCCGTCGATGATCGCCGCCTTCGACACGCCGGCGCGCACGGCGTCGAGGCACGCCCGCATCTTCGGGATCATGCCCGATTCGAGGCTGGGCAGCAGCTCGTCGAGTTCCGCGGCGGTGATCGACGACACGAGCGAATCGCGATCGGGCCAGTCCGCGTAGAGGCCCGCGACGTCGGTGAGGATGACGAGCTTCTCGGCCCCCAGCGCGGCCGCGAGCGCCGAGGCCGCGGCGTCGGCGTTGACGTTGAGGGAATCGCCCGGCCGGTCCACGTCGGGTGCGATCGAGGAGACGACGGGGATCAGTCCCGCATCGAGCATCGCGAGCACGGGCTCCACCCGCACGTCGATCACGTCGCCGACGAGGCCGAGATCCACCAGCTCGCCGTCGACCTCGACGGGCGGGCGCCGACGACCGACGAAGAGCCCGGCGTCCTCGCCCGTGGTGCCGGCGGCGAGCGGCCCGTGGGCGTTGATCTCGTCGACCAGCTCGGGGTTCACCTTGCCGGTGAGCACCATGCGCACGACGTCCATCGTCTCGGGCGTGGTCACGCGATAGCCGCCCTTGAACTCGCTCTCGATGCCGAGGCGGGCGAGCATCGCGTTGATCTGCGGGCCGCCGCCGTGCACCACCACCGGCCGGATGCCGGTGTGCCGCAGGTACACGACGTCCTCGGCGAAGGCCGTGAGCAGCGCGTCGTCGACCATCGCATTGCCGCCGAACTTGATCACCATGATCGCGTCGCGGAACTTCTTGAGCCACGGCAGCGACTCGATGAGCACCTGCGCCTTCCGGGCGGCGTGCTCGTGGTCGAGGGTCCTCGTGGTCGTGGTCATCTGTTCCCGTCTCTCATCGTGCTGCGCGTCGCCGACCGGGGCCTACGACGAATACGCGCTGTTCTCGTGCACGTAGTCGTGCGTCAGGTCGTTGGTGCGCACCGTGGCCGACCGCTCCCCGGCGAAGAGCTCGATCTCCACGCGCGTGCGGCGAGGGGTGAGGTCGCACTCCTCGACCGGGCGGTCCGGCCCGCCGGCGTGGCACAGCCGTACCCCGTTGAAGGAGACGTCGACCTGGTAGGGGTCGAATGCGGCCGAGGTCGTGCCGATCGCGGCGAGCACGCGCCCCCAGTTCGGGTCGTTGCCGAAGATCGCGGCCTTGAAGAGGTTGTTGCGCGCCACCGAACGGGCCACCTCGACGGCGTCGGCCTCGCTCGCGGCGCCGCGCACCTCGATGTCGATGTCGTGGCTGGCGCCCTCGGCGTCGGCCTGCAGCTGCGCCGCGAGCGAGTCGCACACCCCGGCGAGGGCCTGCGCGAACTCGTCCTCGGAGGGCGTGACGCCCGAGGCGCCGCTCGCGAGCAGCGTCACCTGATCGTTGGTCGACATGCATCCGTCGCTGTCGAGCCGGTCGAAGCTCACCGCGGTGGCGCGCCGCAGCGCGCGATCCAGCGCCGCGTCGTCGAGCCGGGCGTCGGTCGTGATCACCACGAGCATCGTGGCGAGGCCCGGGGCCAGCATGCCCGCGCCCTTCGCCATGGCTCCGATGCTCCAGCCGTCGCCCGCGAACACCGCGGTCTTCTCGACGGAGTCGGTGGTGAGGATCGCCGCCGGCGCGGTGGTGTCGTCGGCCGCGAGCGCCGCGGCGAGCGCCGGTACGTTGTGCACGATCTTGTCGCGGAAGGCCTGGTCCCCCGTGCCGATGAGTCCCGTCGAGCAGACGAGGATCCGTTCGGCGTCGTCCTCCCCCAGGGCGGCGGCGACGGCCTCGGCGGTGAGGCGCGTGGTCTCGTACCCGAAATCGCCGGTGAAGCAGTTGGCTCCGCCCGAGTTGAGCACGACGGCCCGGGCCGCGCCGTTCTGCGCGACCTTGCGGCTCCAGAGGATCGGGTTGGCCTGGGCCCGGTTGCTCGTGAAGACGACCGCGCTCGCGGGCTCGTGGCCGTCGTTGACGACGAGCGCGAGGTCGGGCTTGCCGGTGCTCTTGAGGCCGACTGCGATGCCGGCGGCCCTGAATCCCCGGGGTGTGGTAACGCTCACTGCTGCTCCTCCAATTCCCGCAACGGGATCCTGCTGCTGTTCTCGCCGAAAGGCGAGAACATCGTCCGATTCGCCCGGATCAGCCGCGAAAGCCGCCTTTCGCGGTGCACACCGATCACGGTGCGACTCCATTCACCGACAGTCCGGTGGTCTCGGGGAGGCCGAGGGCGATGTTGGCCGACTGGATCGCGGCCCCCGCGGTGCCCTTGGCGAGGTTGTCGAGGGCCGCCAACACGACGACGCGGCCCGCGGCCTCGTCGACGGCGAGCCCCATGAGGCAGGTGTTCGCGCCGAGCGTGTCGGCCGTGCGCGGGAACTGTCCCTCCGGCAGCAGCTGCACGAACGGCTCCTCCGCATAGGCGCGCTCCCAGGCCGCGCGCACCTCGGCGGCCGTCGTGCCCGGCGCGATGCGCGCCGTCGAGGTCGCGAGGATCCCGCGGCTCATGGGCACCAGCACCGGGGTGAAGCTGATGCTCGGCTCCTCGACGGCCCCGGCGCCCCGCAGTGCCTGACGGATCTCCGGGATGTGCCGGTGCGTGCCACCCACGGCGTACGGATTCGCCGTGCCCATGAGCTCGGCGCCGAGCAGGTGGGTCTTCGCCGCCTTGCCCGCACCGCTCGGGCCCACCGCGAGCACACTCACCAGGTCCCGCGCCTCGATGACCCCCGCGGCGATGCCGGGGGCGAGCGAGAGGGCGACGGTCGACGCGTTGCAGCCGGGGGCCGCGATCCGCGTCGCCCCGATGAGGTTCGCGCGCTGCTTGCCGCCCTCGGCTGAGGCGACGATCAGCTCGGGCACCCCGTAGCTCCAGGGCTCGTGGTGCTCGCCGCCGTAGAACGCCGCCCAGTCGTCGGCGCTCGCGAGACGGTGGTCCGCCCCGCAGTCGACGGCGAGGCGCACGTCGGTCAGCTGCGCCGTGAGCGCCCCGGAGGCGCCGTGGGGCAGCGCGAAGAACACGAGGTCGTGGCCGTCGAGCACCTCGGGCGCGGTCTCCCGCAGCGTCAGGTGCGCGAGCGAGCGCAGATGCGGCTGCGACTCGACCAGCGGACGGCCGGCGCTCGAGTGCCCCGTGACGGTGCGGATCTCGAACTCGGGGTGCGCGGCGAGCAGCCGCAGCAGCTCGCCGCCGGCGTACCCGCTGGCCCCCGCCACCGCCACACTGTAGGTCATCGACGCTCCTCGCTCTCGACCGCGCACACAGAACTCTCCTATTCTGGCACCTCGCCGAGCCGTCTTCCGCACTCCACGGTACGACGAAGCCATTCGTCGTTCCGCGCGCAGTCGCGGAATCCACGAGATCGAGGATCCCCCGGCACGGCCTAGCGGTGGGTGAACCCGGGGGCGCGCTTCTCCGCGAAGGCGCGCATCCCCTCCTTCTGGTCGTCGGTCGCGAACGCGGCGGCGAACGCCTGGCGCTCGAAGCGCAGACCCTCCGCGAGCGGCATCTCCTGCGCGGCCTGCAGCGCGTCCTTGGCCGCGTACACCGCGGGCAGCGACTTCGACGCGATCGTCTCTGCCGTCCTCGCTGCCTCGGCGAGCAGTTCGGCCGCCGGCACCACGCGCGACACGAGGCCGCTGCGCTCCGCCTCCTCGGCGCCCATCATGCGACCCGTGAGGATCATCTCGGCCGCCTTGTACTTGCCGATCGCGCGCGGCAGGCGCTGCGATCCCCCGAACCCGGGCAGCACCCCCAGATTGATCTCGGGCTGCCCGAACTTCGCCGTATCCGCGGCGATGATGATGTCGCACATCATCGCGAGCTCGCAGCCGCCGCCCAGCGCGAAGCCCGCGACCGCGGCGATCACCGGCGTGCGCATGCGCTCGAAGCCGCCCCAGCCGGGGAACGGCCCGCCGAGATACATGTCCGCGTAGGAGCGCTCGGCCATCTCCTTGATGTCCGCGCCCGCCGCGAACGCCTTCTCCGAGCCGGTGAGCACGATCGCCCCGATACCGGGGTCGGCGTCGAAGGCGAGCGCCGCCTCGATGAGCTCGCGCACGAGCGTCGAGTTCAGCGCGTTCAGGGCCTCCGGGCGGTTCAGGGTGACGGTGGCGACGCGCCCCCTCACCTCGGTGATGATGCTGGTGTACTCGGTCATCGCTGCTCCTCGGTCGGCGGGTGCGGATCCGGATCCCACGCTATCGTGCCGGCCCGCCCGCCGCTCCCACCCCGCGCCCGCGGGCCGTCCGCACGGCGCATCGAGGCCACCCGTGCGGCCGTTCCCGGGATCGGAGAACGTCCGCACGGGTGACCTCGGCCGCGCGGCGTCCCGCTAGCCTGCCTCGGCCTCCCGCTCCGCCGCCGCGCGCTCCTCGGCGCTCGCGACGTAACCCTCGATGTGGCGCTCATCGGGCCCGTTGTAGGCCGACAGCGGGCGGATCAGCGCGTTCGACGCCGCCTGCTCCATGATGTGCGCGGTCCAGCCCGTCACGCGCGAGGCGATGAACAGCGGGGTGAAGGTGAGCGTGTCGAAGCCGATGAGGTCGTAGGCCGGCCCCGACGGGTAGTCGAGATTGGGGTAGATGCCCTTGCGCGAGACGAACTCGCTCTCGAGCGCGGTGTACAGCGCGGCCACGTCGGGCCGGTCGTAGTGCTCGACGAGCGTGTCGAGCGCCGCCTTCATGGTCGGCACGCGCGAGTCGCCCTTCTTGTACACGCGGTGCCCGAAGCCCATGATCTTGCGCTTCTCGGCGAGCGCGCGGTCGAGCCACGGCACGACGTTCTCGGCCGAGCCGATCTCGTTCATGATGTGCAGCACGGCCTCGTTCGCCCCGCCGTGCAGCGGGCCCTTGAGCGCGCCGATCGCGGCGACCACCGCCGAGTAGAGATCGGAGAGCGTCGAGGTGACCACGCGCGCCGTGAAGGTCGAGGCGTTGAAGGAGTGCTCGGCGTAGAGGATCATCGAGCGGTTGAACGCGTCGACGACCACCTCGTCGGCCTCCTCGCCGAAGGTCATCCAGAGGAAGTTGGCCGCGTAGTCGAGGTCGTCGCGGGGCTCGACCGCCTCGAGGCCCCGGCGGCGGCGCTGGCCGTACGCCACGATCGCCGGGAGCGCGGCGTAGAGGCGGATCGAGCGCGCGAGGTTCTCCTCGGGGCTGCCCGAGGCGTCGAGCACCGATCCGCCGGCCGTCGTGTCCGAGGCGCCGATCACGCTCACCGCGGTGCGGGCCTCGTCCATCGGATGCGCCTCGAGCGGCAGCAGGTCGATGGCGGCCTTGACGTTCGCGGGCAGCGCGCGGTGCGCACGCTCGAGGCGCCGCAGTTCCGCGAGCTCGTCCCCGCTCGGCAGTTCGCCGTTCCAGAGCAGGTGCGCGACGGCCTCGAAGGGCTGCGTCGCCGCGAGTTCCTGCACCGGGTAGCCGCGGTAGAGCAGGCTGTTCGTCTCGGGGTTCACCTTCGAGACGGCGGTGTAGTCGACGACGACACCCGCGAGGCCCTTCCTGATCTCGTTCTCTGTCATGTTCGCTCCCTTGCTGACGACGGTTGCTGCGATAGTACGACCCCCGGCTCGAATCGGGCGAAGACGAGCCGGGGGCCGGGTCTGGACTCGGCGGCTTCGCGGCCCGTGCGAGCGTTAGCGCTCGACGGTGAAATTGAAGACGCTCGTGTCGAAGTGGTTGTAGTCCTCGTAGTCGATGAGGTCGTAGAGGTCGGCGCGGTGCTGCATCTCGCCGAGCTTGGAAGTCAGGTGCCCCTCCTCGTTCAGCGTGTCGAGCGCCCGCCCCGTCGCGCCCATGGCGATCCGGAGCATGGACACCGGCCAGATCACGATGTTCACGCCGATATCGGCGAGCTGCTGCGACGAGAAGAGCTCGCTCTTGCCGAACTCCGTCATGTTGGCGAGGATCGGCACGTCGACGCCCTTCCGCATCGCCTCGAACTCCTCGAGTGTGCGCATGGCCTCGGGGAAGATCGCGTCGGCACCGGCATCGACCAGGGCCTTCGCGCGGTCGACGGCGAGCTCGAGGCCCTCGGCCCCCGGCGCCGTCGCGCGGATGTCGGTGCGCGCCATGATGAGGAAGTCCGGATCCCGCCGAGCATCGACGGCGGCGCGGATGCGCTTGATCGCCGTGCCCTCGTCGACCACGGCCTTGCCGTCGAGGTGGCCGCAGCGCTTCGGGTTGATCTGGTCCTCGATGTGAGCGCCGGCGAGCCCGGCGTCCTCGAGCGTCTGGATCGTGCGCGCCACGTTCATCGGCTCGCCGAATCCGGTGTCGGCGTCGACGATCGCGGGCAGCTCGGTCATGCGGGCGATCTGCTGCGCGCGTCCCGCCACCTCGGTGAGCGTGGTCAGGCCGATGTCGGGCAGACCCAGGTCTGCGGAGAGCACGGCGCCGGAGATGTAGACGCCGTCGAACCCCTTGCGCTCGATGAGGCGCGCGCTCAGCGGGTTGAAGGCGCCGGGGAAGCGCAGCAGCTCTCCGCTCGCGAGGCGCTCGCGGAAGCGGCGACGCTTCTCGGTGGGTGTGGTCTTGCTGTAGAGCATGGGGTTCGCCTTTTCTTCGTCATCCTGCGGCCGCGCCGGCGGAGCGCAGGATCTCGGTTTCGAACGGGTAGATTCTGCGGCTGCGCGCAGAGTGACGGTCGGGGTCGCGCGGGATCACGGTTGGACGCGCGGGATCACGGCGCGCTAGAACAGCCCCTTCGGGGCGGCGTCGAGGTCGATCACACCGGGGGCCGCGACGATGTTCAGCTCGCGCACCTCGTCCGCCGTGAGCTCGGGCAGGCGCTGCACGAGCTCGAGGAAGCGCTCGATCTCGGCGGGCTCGAGCACGGGTTCGGCGAGGAGGCGGAACTTCGCGATGTAGTTCTCCCGGGCGAAGGGCCGCGCGCCGAGCGGGTGGGCGTCGGCGACGCCGATCTCGTCGACGAGCCTCGTGCCATCGGCGAGCTCGATCTCGACGCGGCCGCCGAAGGCCTTCTCGTCGGGATCCTCGGAGTGGTAGCGACGGGTCCACTCCGCGTCCTCGGCCGTGGTGATCTTCTGCCACAGCTCGACCGTGTCCGCGCGACCGGCGCGCTCCGGGGCGTAGGAGTCGACGTGGTGCCAGCCGCCGTCCTGCAGCGCTACCGCGAAGATGTAGGGGATCGAGTGATCGAGCGTCTCGCGCGAGGCCTGCGGGTCGTACTTCTGCGGGTCGTTCGCGCCCGAGCCGATCACGTAGTGGGTGTGGTGGCTCGTGTGCAGCACGATGCTCGTGATGTTCGCGGGATCCGCGAGCTCGGGACGCTCGTTGTGCAGCTTGCGGGCGAGGTCGATCCATGCCTGCGCCTGATACTCGGCCGAGTGCTCCTTGGTGTAGCTGTCGAGGATCGCGCGCTTCGCCTCGCCCTTCGCGGGCAGCGGCACGTCGTAGGAGGCGTCGGGCCCGTCGAGCATCCACGCGATCACGCCGGCCTCGCCCTCGTAGATCGGCGAGGGCGAGGTCTGGCCGCGCATCGCGCGGTCCACGGCCTCGACGGCCATCTTGCCCGCGAACGCCGGGGCGTGGGCCTTCCAGGTCGAGATCTCGCCCTTGCGGCTCTGGCGGGTCGCCGTGGTGGTGTGGAGTCCCTGCGCGACCGCCTGGGAGATGGTCTCGACGTCGAGGCCGAGCAGGGTGCCGATGCCGGCCGCGGCCGACGGGCCGATGTGGGCGACGTGGTCGATCTTGTGCTTGTGCAGGCAGATCGCGCGCACGAGATCCATCTGGATCTCGTAGCCCGTCGCGATGCCGCGCACGAGCGCGCGGCCGTCCTTGCCGACGTGCTGCGCGACGGCGAGGATCGGCGGGATGTTGTCGCCCGGGTGCGAGTACTCGGCCGCCAGGAAGGTGTCGTGGTAGTCGAGTTCGCGCACGGCGACGCCGTTGGCCCAGGCCGCCCACTCCGGGCTGGACTTCCGCGCCCCCGGTCCCCCAGCGGCGAGACCGAAGATCGAGGATCCGGCGCCCCCGGTGGAGACCGGGTGCGCGAGGGCCTGAGCGCGGGCCGCGACGATCGGGCCGCGGTTGAGCGAGGCGGCGGCGACCGAGGCGTTGTCGATGATCCGGTTGATGATCATGTCGACGACCTCGGGCTCGACCTCGACGGGGTCGGCGGCGACCTCGGCGATCTTCCAGGCGAGCTGATCCTCGCGGGGCAGCTCCTCTTCGCTCTTGTAGACGCGGACGTGATGGGTGACGGTCATTGCGGTCCTTCCGGGGTGAGCGCTGAAGAGCCCCGATCCGGGTCCGCGATGGAACCCAGGATCGAGGCGAGTGCGTTGTGGAGGTGAACGTGGGTGGCGTGCGCGGCGAGTTCGGCGTCGCCGTCGCCGATGGCGGCGGCGATGAGCGCGTGCTCGGCGACGGAGGCGCGCAGCCGGGAGCGGTTGTCGCGGGCGAGCCGACGGGCGCGCACGAGGTGGGTGCGGACCGTGCGCAGCGCGCTCGTGAGATAGGCGTTGTCGACGGCCGCGTCGACGGCCGCGTCGAAGCGCGCGATGAGGGCGTAGTAGTCGTCGGCGGCCACGTCTCCGGTCTCGGGGTGCGCCGCGTCGAAGTCGGCGGCGAGCGCCGCGAACACCGCGCGGTCGCCGCGTTCGGCGGCGATCCGGGCCGCGGTCTCCTCGAGCGCGCGCCGCGCCTCGAAGAGCTCGCGGATGTCGTCGGCGTCGAAGCCCGAGACCACCAGCACCCGCGGCGACTGCTGGCGTACCAGCCCGTCCGCCACCAGACGGCCGATCGCCTCGCGCATGGGAGTGCGGCTGACGCCGAGCCGCTCGGCCTGCTCCACCTCGCCGACGACGGAGCCGGGGGGCAGATCACCGCGCTGGATCTCACCCAGCAACTCGGCGTAGGCCCGGTCGCTCGCACGCATTCGCACCTCCTTCGGACACTACTAACGTATACATAAGACGCGGATATCGCAAGCAAACCCGATTGAATTCCGATTTATGTATACGAAACGTGATCGACGGGGCCGCTCGATACGATACCTCCATGCCAGAGAACGATGCCGCGGAGCCTCGCGAGCAGCCACGGGATGCGACGTTCGTCGCACTGGGCACGCTGCTGCTCGACGCCGGGCTCTCCGTCACCGATGTGCGCGACGAACTCGAGGCGGTCAGGCGCGCCACGATGCGCGATGAGCCGCTGACCTTCGCGGTGCTCCCCGACACGGTGCTCGTCAGCCGGGAAGGCGGTTCGGGGCCGACGGCGATGGGCAGCACGGGCCGCTCCGAGCTCTCCATCCGCCAGGCTGCGCAGGCCGTGCGCCTCACCCACGCCCTCGCCTCCGGCGAGCGCGCCCTCGACGACATCGCGCGCGCGGCGCAGGCGATCCGGGACATCCCGGCCGCGCACGGATCGCTGCGATGGATCGGCGGGGGCATGCTCATCGCGCTCGGGCTCGCGACGGTGTTCCGATGCCCCTGGTGGGCGATCCTGCTCGCGACCGCCGTCGGCTGCGTCGTCGGGGGCGCAGCCCGGGTCATGGGCCGGATCCCGGCGGCGACCGCGATCCTGCCGTTCTTCGCGGCGTTCCTGTCGACGCTGCTGGTCGGCGCCGTCTCGGACTGGATCGACCTCGGTCCGGTGCCGCTCTTCGCGGTCTGCGCTCCCATCGCCATTCTCGTGCCCGGCGCCCTCATCACGAATGCGCTGCTCGAGCTCACCGCGAGCGACATCGTCACCGGCGCGTCGCGTCTCGTGTACGGCCTCATCGTCCTGGGGTTCATGATGCTCGGGATCACGGCCGGCGGCGCGGTCACGGGCCTGCGCATCGATCCGGGATCGGCCATGCTCGTGGGCGAGGCCGGGAACCTCGACAGCACCCACCCGGCGTGGGCGGCGCTGCCGCCGGTGTGGTTCGCGTGGGTCGGCGTGGCCGTGCTCGCCGTCGGCGTCGGCCTGGCGTTCGGGGCCGGGTCCCGCCTCACGGCGCTCGGCGTGGCCGTCATGGTGTGCGCTTACGCGGCGCTGACCGCGCTGACCCCCGTGGTCGGGGGCGCCGTGTCCACCGGGATCGCCGCCGCGGTGCTCTTCGTCGCCGCCCGCGCGCTCGAGCGCTCCGGCCTCTCCGTGCCCGCAGCGATCACCTTTCAACCCGCGTTCCTGCTGCTCGTACCGGGCACCGTCGGCCTCGTGGCCCTCACCTCCTCGGACGGCGCAGCACTCCTCGCGGCCCCCGCGACCTTCGTCGCGCTCTGCATCGGCATCAAGGTCGGGTCGGTCGTCACCGACACCCCGTGGGCGCGGGTGCTCGCCCGGAGAGGCGCGGCTTCCCGGTGAGCGGGGTTCGCACGCAGCCGGGGCACGGCGCGCACGGCTCCGGGGCTGCGGGGCTGCGGGGCTGCGCTCAGGATCATCGCCCGTGCTCCCCGGGGACCGGCGAGCCTCGCCCGACGGCTCCCGAGGTCCCTCAGAGATCGGCGATGACGATCTTCTTCATCGGCATCATGCGCTCGAAGGCCCCCGGGTGCTCCATGAGCTCGCCCATGTTCGCCGGCACGATCTGCCAGCTCACACCGAAGCGGTCGGCGAGCCAGCCGCACTGCTCGGCCTCGGGCACGGCGGACAGGGCGCCCCACAGGCGATCGATCTCCGACTGATCCGCGCACTGCACCTCGAGCGACACGCCGCACGTGAAGGGGGCGTCCTGCTCCACGGCGGAGTCCATGACCGCGAACCACTGATCGCCGATCCGGAACTCGCCGAACATGAGCGCGTCGGGCGCCGCCGGTCCGGTCTGCTCGCCGTAGGGATACCGGCTGCCCGCCGCGGCATCCTCGAACACCGAGACGTAGAAATCGATCGCCTCCGAGGCCCGGTTCTGCACCGCGCCGGAGAACATGAGCGACGGGATCACGAAGGGCCGGGGATCCCCGTCCGGATCCGTGAGCATGAGCTGCCAGCTCACCCCGTATCGATCCTCGACCCAGCCGTAGCGCGCGCTGAACGGATACTCGCCGATCGGCATGAGCACGGTGCCGCCGTCGGAGAGGGCCCGCCATACGAGGTCGAGCCGATCCCGCGCAGCATCCTCGCTGCCGCCGAACACGAGCGGATCGAAGTTCAGCATGAGCGAGATGCTCGGGTTGGGCCGGAACTCGTCCCCGGCGTTGATGAGCGTCAGCCGCGTGGAATGCTCGCCGCCGGGGATCTCGACGGCCACCGTCAACGGCGCGCCCGCGAAGTCCCGCTGGAAGTCGAGCAGCCCGGTTTCCGGATACCGGGACTCGACCGTCGATACGGCGCCCGGGAACACCGCGGCGTAGTACGCACCGGCCTCCTCCGCGTCGCGATTGCACCAGATGTTGGTCACGATCTTCTGCACGGCGGCCTCCTCTGCCCGGGACGGTGCTGCTCCCCAGTATCCGCCCGCTCGTGCGAAGCGGCAAGGGGCGCCCCGCGTCCGCGACTCCCCCTTGTCGCCCCGGCCCGATGCGCGCAGAATGGGACCCGGGGCCGCACCCCGCCGGCCCGCGCCACCGACGACGCAGCAGCTGGGAGCAGATCATGTCCGTCCGCCTCAATCCCTACCTCAACTTCCACGGCAACGCCCGCGAGGCGCTCGAGTTCTACCACTCCGTGCTCGGCGGCTCCCTCGACCTGATGCGGTACGACTCGATCCCCGGCGTGATGGGCGGCGACGACGAGGCCGAGAAGATCATGCACGGCCAGCTCGAGACCGAGGACGGCCTCACCATCATGGCCGCCGACTATCCGGCATCCATGGCCGAGGCCCCCGACGCGTCGACGGGCGGCAACTCGATCAGCGTCTCGGGAGACGACGCGGCCAGGATCCGCGCGGCGTGGGAGGGTCTCTCGGCCGGCGCGGACATCGTCGAGCCGTTCGAGCGCGCGCCGTGGGGAGACACCTTCGGCATGCTGAGGGATCGATTCGGCGTGCCCTGGATGTTCAGCCTCGCGCCGCAGGCGGACGATCCGGACGGGCGCTGAGACCCGGCGAAGCGAGGAGCCGACCACCATGCCCATCGTGCTCGAGAACGTCGGCATCGCCGTCCGCGATCTCGAGGCCGCGATCGCCTTCTTCACCGATCTCGGCCTCACGGTCCTCGGTCGCGACACGGTGAGCGGGGAGTGGGCCGACACGGCCGTCGGCCTCGACGGCAACCGCGCGAGGATCGCGATGCTCCAGACGCCCGACGGGCACGGCCGCCTGGAACTCTTCGAATACATCCACCCGGAGGCGATCGAGACGGAGCCCACCCGGCCGAACGAGATCGGCATGCACCGCGTCGCGTTCTCCGTCGACGACATCGACGAGGCCGTCGCGATCGCCGCGCGGCACGGCTGCCATCCGCTTCGCGGGGTGGCGACCTACGGAGACGTCTACAAGCTGAGCTACCTCCGCGGCCCGAGCGGCATCATCGTGATGCTCGCGCAGGCGCTGCAGAAGCCCTGAGTCCGCTCACCTCTCCGGGCGCGCGTCGGCCGCGACGGCGGCGGGCGCGCACTCGTATCCGACGAGCCACCGGAC
This sequence comes from Leucobacter sp., assembly GCF_053528595.1. Taxonomy (NCBI): domain Bacteria; kingdom Bacillati; phylum Actinomycetota; class Actinomycetes; order Micrococcales; family Microbacteriaceae; genus Leucobacter; species Leucobacter sp. The sequence continues at coordinate 56,760 of NZ_JAIVPF010000086.1, forward strand.
CCCGTAGCGGTCGACCACCTGGCCGTCGGCGGCGCCCCAGGCCCGCGGCTCGAGGGGTTCGAGCACCCGCCCTCCCTCGCCGAGCGCATCGAACCAGGCGTGCAGGGCGGCGGGCTCGGCCGCCCCCAGGAGGGCGAGGAGCATGCCGGTCGGGTGCAGCGCGTCCTCGTCGGCCCCGGCGTCGGCGCCGTAGAGCGCCACGGGCCCGCTGAGCACGCCGTGGGCGATGGCGTCCGCCGGGCCATCGGCGCGCCCGAACTCGCGGAAGGTGTTGAGGCGCAGATCACCGCCGAACACCGAGCGGTAGAAGGTCAGCGCATCCTCCGCGCTCCCGGGGAACAGCAGATAGGGCGTGATCCCGCTCACCGGTCGCCCTCCTCGCCGCGAACGGACTCCCCCAGCCACTCCTCGACCGTCACGGCATCGAGCTGCGCATCGGGCCCCGGCAGCGCCGCGCCGTCGCGCAGCGCGCGCCCGAAGCCGCCGGGAAGCGGCAGTTCGACGACGCGGGTCGGGCGCCCCCGCGCCGCGGAGACCGCTCGCAGCAGCTCGGCGATGCGCATCTCGCGGGGCCCCGCCAGATCCGGCGCGTCCCCGGCCGGCCCCTGCTCGGCCAATCGCACGAGCCGCGCGGCGACCGAGGCCGCGGCGACGGGCTGGGAGCGCATGGCGGGCACGATGCGCCAGGCGGCGAGGGGCACCGCCACCTGCTCCGCGAACTCGAAGAACTGGGTGGCGCGCAGAATGGTCCAGGGAACCGGGCCCGCCGCCACCGCCCGCTCCTGCGCCGCCTTGCCCGCGTAGTACCCGTGCGGGGCCGCTGCGGCGCCGACGATCGACAGCGCGACGTGGTGCCCGATCCCGGCCTCGCGCTCGGCCCGGTGCAGCGTCGCGGTGACCGCCTCGAAGAAGTCGATGGCCTTCGACGCGGAGGTGGTCGAGGCCCCGATGCGTCGATCACGGCGTCGACACCGGTGAGATCGAGCCCCCGGCCCGACACCAGGTCCATTCCGCTCCCCCGGGAGAGCACGATCGCCTCGTGCCCCGCCTCCTCGGCCAAACGCACGGCGTGCGCCCCGACGGTTCCGGTTCCCCCGGCGATCGCGATCCTCATAGCCCCACCTTACGCTCCGGCGCGCGGCGGACCCCACCCCGCGCCAGACGGCCGATGCTCGAGAACCCGGGGTGCGGGGCATCTCCTGTCGCGCGCGGAGGGGCAGTAGAGTCCTTGTCCATGACGACACGCGCGCAGATCCTCATCACCGCCCAGGAGCTCGCCGAACGGCTGGAGCGCGAGCCCCGGCTCCCCGCCGAGGCGCCCCGCGTCCGGCTGCTCGACGTGCGCTGGACGCTCGCCCAGCCCGACGGGCGAGTCGATCACGCGGCCGGCCACCTGCCGGGCGCCGTCTACGTGGACCTCGACACCGAGCTGTCGCGGCACCGGGGTCCGCAGCACGGCCGGCATCCGCTGCCGGACCCGCAGCAGCTGCAGGAGGCCGCGCGCCGCTGGGGCGTGCGACGGCAGGACTCGGTCGTCGTCTACGACGGCTGGGGCAACCTGGCCTCGGCCCGCGCGTGGTGGCTGCTCCGCTATCACGGCTTCGCCGATGTCCGCCTGCTCGACGGGGCGCTGCCCGCGTGGCAGGCGGCCGGCTACCCGCTCGAGACCGGCGACGTGCGCCCCGAGCCGGGGGACGCGGTGCTCGAGCCCGGAGGGATGCCGGTGCTCGAGCTCGCCGAAGTCGCACCGTTCGTGGAGGGCGGCGGAGCGCTCCTCGATGCTCGCGCCCCGGAGCGGTACCGCGGCGAGGAGGAGCCCGTCGATCCCCGCGCCGGCCACATCCCGGGCGCGCTCAGCACGCCCACCGGCGAGAACCTCGACGCCGACGGGCGGTTCCTGCTCGGCACCGAGCTGCGCCGGCGTTTCCTCGACGCCGGGGTGGGCGAGGGCTCGCCGGTGGCGAGCTACTGCGGCTCGGGGGTGACGGCCGCGCACAACCTGGTCGCGCTCGCCCTCGCGGGCTTCCCCGGCGCTCTGTTCCCCGGCTCCTGGTCGCAGTGGTCGAACCACGGCCTGCCCGTGGCCCGCGGGTAGCGGGCACGAGCGGACCGGGGCCGCTCCGCGGCTACTCGCGCAGCCTGGCGCCGAAGGCGAGCTCGGCCGCGGCGACCCCCGCGAGCTTCGCCTCGCTGGCCTCCTCGGCCTTCAGGGTGCGGTCGCCCGCGCGGAAGCGCAGCGCGAACGTGAGCGCCTTCTGCCCGTCCTCGATGCCGGGACCGCGGTAGTCGTCGACGACGCGTGCGTGCTCGAGGAGCTCGCCGGCACCCGCCTCGACCACGGCGAGCACGTCCCCGGCCGGCACGTCGTCCGCCACCACGAGCGTGAGGTCCTGCGTCGCCGCCGGATATCCGGAGAGCGGGAAGGTCTCGGGCTCGCGCGGCGCCAGCTCGATGATGCGCTCGAGGTCGAGCTCGAACGCCGCGACGCGGCCGGGAAGATGGTGACCGGCCACGAGCTCGGGCAGCAGCTCGCCCGCAACGCCGACGATCTCGAGGCCGCCCTCGTCGCCGTCGGCATCGCTCGGCTCGCCATCGGCGCCCACCCGGATCGCGAGCTCGGCGGTGCGGCCGGGGTGGAACGCCCGGTGCGAGCCCTGCGAGACGACCAGCTCGGCCGACACGGCGCCCGCGATCGTGTGAGCGGCGTCGAGCGCGTCGGCCCAGTCGTAGACGCGTTCCGCCTCGCCCGGCTGCTTGACCACGGCGTCGCCGAGCAGCAGGCCCGCCGCGCGGTGCGGCTGGCGCGGGATCGAGGCGTCGAGGCGTGCGAGCACCTCGTCGTCCGGCCGCTCGGCGAGCGGTGGAACGGAGTCGGTGCCGAGGGCGGCCCCCTCGGCACCGGGCTCGAACACCGCGCCGAACTCGACGAGGGCGAGGTCGGTGAGGCCTCGGGAGACGTTGCGCTGAGCCGCGGTCACGAGACCGGGCAGCAGCGAGCGGCGCAGGAACGGCGCCTCGCCGTCGAGCGGGTTGGCGAGCGCGATGGCGCCGACGGACCCCGAGCCCGTCGAGGGGTTCGTCTCCTCGATCGGCTCGGAGAGCGACGCGCCGAAGGCGTCGAGCTGCGCGCGGGATGCGAAGGGGTAGCTCTGCACCTCGTCGAAACCGGCGGCAGCCGCGACGTTCGCCGCGCGGCGGCGCAGGCGCTGATCGCGGGTGAGGCCGCGGCCGGGAGGCGCGACGGGCAGTTCGGAGGGGATGCGGTCGTAGCCGACGATGCGGGCGACCTCCTCGATCAGGTCTGCGGCCCGGGTGAGGTCGGAGCGCCAGCTGGGCGGGGTCACGAGGAGCAGATCCGGATCGCCGGCCGTTCCGAGCGAGATCGTGCAGCCGATCATCTCGATCGCGCCGCGAATCTCCTCGTCGCTGTAGTCGGTTCCGAGCAGCCCGTTGACGCTGGAGGCGCGCAGTCGCACGACGGCCGGCTCCCACTCGGGCACGATCTCGGCGCCGAGCTCGTCGGCGGTGCCGCCGGCGAGCCCGACCAGCAGGTCGACCATGCGCTGCGCCGCGGCGCGGGCGACGAGCGGATCGACGCCGCGCTCGAAGCGCCTCGAGGCCTCGCTGGGCAGCTTGTGCCGGCGGGCGGTGCGGGCCACCGACACCGGGTCGAAGGTCGCGGCCTCCACGAGCACGTCCACCGTCGACTCGTCCGCCTTGGTCGACTCGCCGCCCATCACACCGGCGAGTCCGATCGGCCCGGACTCGTCGGTGATGAGCAGATCCTCGGGGTGCAGAGCGCGCTCCTGGCCGTCGAGCGTCACGAGGGCCTCCCCCGCACGGGCGCGCCGCACGGTGATCCCGCCCTGCAGCTTGGCCAGGTCGTAGGCGTGCAGCGGCTGCCCCAGCTCGAGCATCACGTAGTTCGAGATGTCGACCTCGAGCGAGAGCGAGCGGATGCCCGCGAGCTGCAGGCGCGCGGCCATCCACGGCGGCGTCGGGCGCGACTGATCGATGCCTCGGACCACGCGGGCCACGAAGCCCGTCGCACCGACGCGGCCGCGGATGGGCGCCTCGTCGTCGATGGCCACCGGGAAGCCCGAGGCGGAGGCCGGCGACACCGCGAGCGCGGGATCGCGGAACTCCGTCCCGGTCGAGTGGGCGTATTCGCGGGCCACGCCGCGGATCGAGAAGGCGTAGCCGCGGTCCGGGGTCACGTTGATCTCGACGGCCGTGTCGTCGAGGCCCAGGAGCGCCTTCGCGTCCTCGCCGACGCCCGGATCGAGGCCCAGGCGCGAGAGCACGATGATGCCGTCGTGGTCCTCGCCGAGCGAGAGCTCACGCGCCGAGGCGATCATGCCGTCGGAGACGTGACCGTAGGTCTTGCGGGCTGCGATGCGGAAGTCCCCGGGCAGCACCGCACCGGGGAGGCACACCACGACCTTGTCGCCGGCGTCGAAGTTGTGGGCGCCGCAGACGATCCCGCGCACGTCCTCACCGCCGTCGGCCGCGCGCTCGCCGGGAGCCGCGACCCGCACCCGGCACCAGTTCACGGTCTTGCCGTTGGAGTGCTCCTCGGGCTCGCGCGACAGCACCTCGCCCACGACGACGGGGCCGGTCACGTCGAAACGTCGGATCGACTCCTCCTCGAAGCCCACGCGCACGAGATCGGCGTGCGCCTGTTCCGGGGTGACGCTCTCGGGCAGCGAGACGTACTCGCCGAGCCAGCTGAGTGGAACGCGCATTAGACCAGTCCTCCGAACTGACGGTTGAATCTCACATCGCCCTCGACCATGTCGCGCATGTCGTTGAGCTCGTGACGGAACTGCAGCGTGCGCTCGATGCCCATGCCGAAGGCGAAGCCCTGGTACTGCTCGGGATCGATGCCCGCGGCGAGCAGCACCCTCGGGTCGACCATGCCGCAGCCGCCCCACTCGACCCAGCGCGCCCCGCCCTTGGCGTGCGGCTGCCACACGTCCATCTCGGCGGAGGGCTCGGTGAAGGGGAAGAAGTTGGGGCGCAGGCGGATCTTCGCCTCCTCGCCGAACATCTGCCGGGCGAAGTGCTCGAGCGTGCCGCGCAGGTGCGCCATGGTCAGACCGCGATCGATCGCGAGGCCCTCGATCTGCTGGAACACGGGGGTGTGCGTGGCGTCGAGCTCATCCGTGCGGTAGACGCGGCCGGGGGCGACGACGTAGACCGGCAGCTCGCGGTTCAGCAGGGCGCGGACCTGCACCGGCGAGGTGTGCGTGCGCAGCAGCAGGTGCCGATCGGCGGGCTCCACGAAGAAGGTGTCCTGCATCGCGCGGGCGGGATGGTCGGGATCGAAGCCGAGGGCGTCGAAGTTGAACCACTCGTGCTCGATCTCGGGTCCCTCCGCGATCTCCCAACCCATGCCGATGAAGATGTCGGCGGCCTCCTCCTGCAACTGCGCGAGGGGATGGCGGGTGCCCGCCCGGCGCCGCACGGGCGCCGCAGTGACGTCCACGGTCTCGGCGACGAGGCGCTCCGCGGCCTCCTGCTCGACCAGCTCGGCCTCGCGCCCCTTGTAGGCGCCCTCGATGCGCCCGCGGGCCTGGCCCATGAGCTTGCCGGTGGCGGCCTTCTCGTCCTTCGGCACCTCGCGCATGAGCGCGTTGAGCCTGGCGATGGCCGAGGCGTCGCCGGCGTGCTCGGTGCGGGCGGCCTTCAGGCCTGCGACGGAGCCGGCGGCGGCGAAGGCGGCGAGCGCCGCGTCGACAGCCGCGTCGGCGGCTTCCCGGGTGATCGGATTGCTGCTGGTGGTCTCTGACACAAGGCTCTATCCTACCGGGATCGAGCGGGCGGCCTCACCGCTCCGGAGCATCCGGCCCGCGCGCCTCGCACGCGGCGACGATCGGCGCGAGCGCAGCGGCGAGACGGGTGTCGTCCGGGTCGGAGAGCCGCTCCTCGAGGGCCGCGGCGAGGGGCCCGGGCACGGTCACGCCGTAGCGGCGGCCGTCGACCTCGAGCGAGAAGGAGACCCGCTCGGGCGCGGTGACCGCGGCACCGCGATCCGGGCCCGGATCGTCGGGTGCCACCTGGGCGAACCGGACCTCGGCCCCGGGCCGCAGCTGGGCGGCGCGGTCGAGGTCCGCGTCGATGACGGTGCCGATCACCGGATAGCCCCCCGTGACCGGGTGGTCCGCGAGGAAGAGCACGGGCAGGCCGTCCGGCGGCACCTGCACCGAACCGCGCACCATGCCCTCGGTCGGGAGCTCGCCCGGGAGCTCCCGCTCCAGCGGTGCGCCGTCGAGCCGCAGGCCCACGCGATTCGACCGGGGCGTCACGCGCCACGCCCGTGAGACGAACGACGCCGTCGACTCCGCCGTGAACCAGTCGTCCCTCGGGCCGGGCACGAAGCGCAGCACGACGGCTCCCCCGTGCCGCCGGGGCTCGGGCACCTGCCGCGCGCCGCCGTCGGGCTCCGGACCGACCGGCAGCCGGTCGCCCGCCCGCAGCGGTGCGGGCCCCAGCCCGGACAGGCTGTCGTGGGAGAGGCTGCCGAGCACCGCGCGCCCAGCGACCCCGCCCCGCACGGCCACGTAGCAGCGCAACCCGCTCGACGGGGCACCGAGCCGCAGGGTCTCGCCGGGCAGCAGCTCGAAGGGGTTCCCGACCGGCATCGAGTGGATCGTGGAGCTGCGGAACTCCTCGACCCGCACCTCGGCGTCGGTGCCGGTGACCGCGACGAGGAGCGGTCGCCGGGTCCGCAGGGCGAGGCCGCCGTTCAGGTTCTCGAGCGCAGCCGCCCCGGGGCGGTTGCCGACGGCGCGGTTGGCCCGTCGCAGGGCCGCGCGATCCAGCGCGCCGGATTCGGCCACGCCCACGGCCGCTCGGCCCGGCCGTCCGGCGTCCTGCACGAGCGTGAGCATCCCGGGGTCGACGACGGTCAGCACGGGCTCGGACGGTCCGGCCCACCGGGGCGGCCCCTCGGGCTCGGCAGTCGCTGCGGCGTCCTCCGTCGCGCGCCTCTCGCCCGCCGCCTCCGCGTCGCCCGGAGCCGCCCGTCGCACCTCCAGCGACTCGCGCACCGCACGGAACCGCACCGTGTCGCCCGGCGCGACGAGCGCGGGCGGATCCCGCGTCTCGTCCCACATGCGCTGCCCGGTGCGCCCCAGCAGCCGCCAGCCACCCGGCGACTCGCCGGGGTAGACCGCCGAGAAGCCGCCGGCGATCGCGACCGAGCCCGCGGGGACGGCCGTGCGCGGCGAGTCGAGCCGCGGCACCTCGAGTCGCCCGTCGCCGCCGGCGAGATACACGAAGCCGGGAGCGAATCCCCCGAAGGCCGCCCGCCACGCGGTGCCGCTGTGGGCTGCCACGACGCCGCCGGCCCCGAGCCCCGTGAGCTCGCCCACGGCGGCGAGATCGGCGCCGTCGTAGACGACGTCGATCACCACCTCGCGCTCCGTGCCCGCGCTCGGGTCGTCCGCGGGGTCGGCGCCCGCCACTGCCGCGGCGACCCGCCGCACGGCGGCGCGCTCCGCGCAGCGCACCAGCACGGTGCGCGCTGCGGGGACGATGTCGACGACGCCCGGGAGCCGGAGCCGCCGCAGCGCCGCGGCGGTCGCGAGCACGGCGTCGAGATCCGCCGGCTCCACGAGGATCGCGAGGTCGCCGACCGGCAGGATCCTCGGCGCGGCGGGTCGCCCCGCGGCGGGCCGCGCGTCCGATCCGCCGCGCACCATCTAGGCGAAGCTCCGGATCTCGACGCCCTCGTGCTCGAGCTCGCTGCGGATGCGGCGCGCGAGCAGCACCGCCTCGGGATTGTCGCCGTGCAGGCAGATGCTCTCGGTCTCGAGGCGCAGCAGGCTGCCGTCGACCGCGGTCATGGCTTCGCCCCGCGCGAAGCGCAGCGCCTGCGCGATCGCGGCGTCCCCCGCCAACAGGGCGCCGGGCGTGCCGCGCTTCACGAGCGTGCCGTCGGGGAGGTACCCGCGATCGGCGAAGGCCTCGGCCACCGTGCGCAGGCCGGCGTCGCGGGCCACCCGCTCGGCGACCGAGCCGGGCAGGACCATGAGCGGCAGCCGGTCGTCCACCTCCAGAACGGCGCGCACGACCGCGAGCGCCTGGCCCTCGTGCACCGCGATCGCGTTGTAGAGCCCGCCGTGCGGCTTGACGTAGCGCACCTCGCCGCCCACGCTGCGGGCGAGGGCCTGGAGCGCTCCGATCTGATAGATCACCTCGTCCGTGAGCTCGTGCGGCTCGACGTCGATGAAGCGCCGCCCGAAGCCCGCCAGGTCGCGGTAGCCCGGATGGGCGCCGATGGTGACGCCGGCGGCCACCGCCGCCCGGCAGGTCGCGCGGATTCCCAGGGGGTCGCCGCCGTGGAAGCCGCAGGCCACGTTCGCACTCGACACCGAGGCGAGCACGGCCGCGTCGTCGCCGAGGCGGTAGCCCCCGAACGACTCGCCGAGGTCGCTGTTCAGGTCGATCGCCGACATGTCCCTCCTCCGTCGCCGGGCCGTCTCGTCGCGGCCCCGCACGTCTCTGATCCCATTGTGGAGCATCGGGCTGGGGATCGGCGGTCCGGGCCCGTCCGGGCCCGCCGCTCCGACCTCGTACACTGGAGGCGTGACCACCATCGACACCGCGCGCCTCAGCCGCGCAGCCCGCGCCTGGCGCGGGGCCGGTGGGGCACTCGCGGCGACGCTGCTCGCCGCCGCGTCGCACGGCCTCGCCGGCGGGGAGATCTCCTGGCTCGCGATCGCGGCCACCGCGATCCTCGCCCTGCCCGTCTGCACGGCGCTGGCGGGCCGGATCGGCTCGCTCTGGCGCCTCGCCCTCGCGGTCTCGGCGTCGCAGTTCCTGTACCACTGGCTCTTCTCCTGGATCGGCGCCGGCGGCTCCGGCACGGCCGGAGCCGAAGCGGTCTCCCCGCACGCCGCCCACCTCGGCGCACAGCTCCCCTCCGCGGAGCTCGCCGGTCTCGGACAGGCCGCCTCGGCAGACGCCGCGATGTGGGCGGGTCACGCCATCGCGGCACTGCTCACCATCGCACTGCTGCACCGCGGCGAACGCGCCTTCCTGGCGCTCGTGCGACTCGTGCGCCGGGCGCTGCCGCTGCGCAGAGCATCGGCCGCTCCCCTGCAGACCCGCACGCCGCGGCTCACCTCCTGGGCCCCCGTCGTCTCCGCGCGCAGCCGCCTGCTGTCGGCGGTGATCACCCATCGCGGCCCGCCCGCGGCCGTCGCCTGAATCGGCACCCCACACGTTTCCCCACATCATCCGCGCGCAGCGGTCGCCGCTGCGCGCCTGCCCGGGCAACCCCGGAGAAACTCGGAGACCCCATGTCTCGCACACACACCACCCGTCCCCTCTTCTCGCGCGCGGCCGCGGCGACGCTGCTCGCCGGCGCCGCCGCGCTCGCGGCCGTCCCCGTGCTCGGCATCGCGACCCCCGCGCTCGCCCACGATCAGCTCATCAGCAGCGCGGTCGAGACCGATCCCGCCGACGGCGGGGCGCATGCCGTGCACCTCGTCTTCAGCAACAGCATCATCGAGGTGGGCACCGAGATCGTGATCACCGCGCCCGACGGCGCCGACGCCACCGACGGCGACCCCGTGATCGACGGACCGGACGTCACCCAGCCGCTCCAGACGGATCTCGCACCCGGCGACTACAGCGGCGCGTGGCGCGTCGTGTCGAGCGACGGCCACCCCATCGAGGGGATGTTCACGCTGACCGTGCCGGAGGGCGGCGCACCGACGATCAGCGACGAGGCGGCCGCCGAGGACGATCACGACCTCGCGGAGGAGGGCGCGGAGGCCGGCGAGGATCACGAGCACTCGGACCAGGAGCACGCCGAGACCGAGGACGCCGGTTCCCAGGAGGCCGGTGCGCCGGTGGGCGCCGTCATCGCCGTCGTGGTGGGCGGCGCGGCCGTCATCGCCGGCGGCATCGCCGCCGCCACCGCGGGCAACCGCCGGCGTGCGCGGGGCATGGCCGCCGACGCCGAGCGGCAGCGCGCGGCCGCCGACGAGGATCGCGAGGACCGGGCATGAGCCCCCGCCTCACCGCCCGGGACGGCTCTGCGGCCTCGCGCACGACGGTCGCGCGCAGGAGCGCCCCCGTCGCCGCGGCATTCGCGGCGACGCTGCTGCTCGCGGGCTGCGGCGCCGCCGAGCCCGCGGCACCGGACGCGGCCTCCGCGCACGCGAGCGATTCGGCGCACGCCGAGCCGATCTCGCTGACCGGCGGCTGGGCCAAGGCCGGCGAGGGCATGACGGGTGTGTTCGGCACCGTCGAGAACCACGGCGACGGCGACATCACGCTCACGGGCGTCGACAGCCCCGCGGCCGCCACGGTCGAGCTGCACGAGACCGTCACGTCGGGGGCCGCGGCCACCATGCGCGAGGTCGAGGGCGGCTTCACGATCCCCGCGGGCGGCTCGTTCGTGCTGGAGCCCGGCGGGAACCACATCATGTTCATGGACCTGGCCGAGCCGCTGCTGGCGGGCGACGAGGTGCCCCTCACGCTGCGCTTCGACGACGGCTCGGAGGTCGAGGTCGAGGTGCTCGTGAAGGACTTCTCCGGCGCTCAGGAGAACTACGAGGGTTCGGAGGCGCACGACGGCGACTCGGATCACGACGCGCACGCGCACGACGCCGATCATGCGGAGCACTGACCCGGACCCGGATCGCACGAACTCCCCCGTCGCCGAAGCGACCGCGGCCTCCGGGCCGCGGCGCTTCGGCCGGCGGGCCCTGCTCGCGAGCGGCGCGGCCGGCGCCGGTCTCGGCGCCGCTCTCGGGCTGGGGGCTCTGGGCGGGTTCGGCGCCATCCGCGAGACCGACGGGGCGAGCGGAGCGCCCGCCGACCCGCAGCCCTTCGGCGGCGACGCGCTCGCCTGCCACGGCGAGCACCAGGCCGGGATCGTCACCCCTGCCGCCGCGCACGTGCGCTTCGTCGCCTACGCGCTGCGGCCGGAGACCGACCGCGCCGCGCTGGAGCGCATGCTCCGCATCCTCACCGGAGACGTCGAGGGGCTCACCTCGGGTGCGGCGCCGCTCGCCGATTCCGAGCCGGAGCTCGCAGCACGGCCCTCCGCGCTCACCGTCACGGTGGGCGTCGGCCCCGGGTTCGTCGACCGCGTGGATCCGGCGCTGCGCCCGGAGTGGCTCGCCGCACTGCCGTCCTTCGAGCGCGACCGCTTCGACGGGCGCCACGACGGCGGCGACCTGCTGATCCTGCTGCAGGCCGACGATCCGCTGCCCGTGGCCCACGCGGCGCGCATGATCGACCGGGATCTGCGCAGTTTCGTCGAGCCGCTGTGGACGCAGCAGGGATTCCGCAGTGCGCGCGGCTCGGAACCGGCCGGCACGACGATGCGCAACCTGATGGGCCAGGTCGACGGCACGGTGAACCCCGCGCCGGAGGAGGAGGAGTTCGACGGGCTCGTGTGGATCGGCGACGGCGGAGACGGCGGTTGGCTCGCCGGGGGCACGGCCCTCGTGCTGCGGCGCATCCGCATGGAACTCGACACCTGGGATCAGGTGGATCGGCCCGGCCGTGAGCAGACCATCGGCCGCCGGCTCGCGAACGGATCGCCGCTCTCGGCGCCGGCGGACGCGGACGAGCATACGCCGGCCGATTTCGACGCCGTGAATCCGAGCGGGCTCCCCGTGATCCCGAGCTTCGCGCACATCCGGCGCGCCCACTCGGAGGACCCGTCGGAGCGCATCTTCCGCCGCAGCGCGAACTACGACGAGGACGGCGAATCCGGCCTGCTCTTCGCCTGCTACCAGCGCGATCCGCTGCGGCAGTTCGTCCCGATTCAGCGCCGGCTCGACGAGCTCGACCTGCTCAACGAGTGGGTCGCGCACACCGGTTCGGCGGTGTTCGCGATCCTGCCCGGGTTCGGAGCCGGGGAGACGCTCGGCGCGACGCTCTTCACCTGAGCTCGACGCACCGGTCCCGGCGGTTCGGAGCCGCCGCCGGGATCGGGGTCGAAACTCGGCGCCGAAGCACACATAACGTCACATTACTTCACGCATCACTGCATGTTTTGATTCATCGGTAGCTTTGGCGAGTGAACACACACCCGTGCCCACTCGCCACCGCTAGGAATCACATGCCAGTCCTGCCGCCCGCCTTCCCCGATCCCACGCGCAGCCAGACCTACGACAGCGTGCTCGAACTGATCGGCAACACGCCGCTCGTCAGGCTCAACCGCCTCACCGAGGGTCTGCCCGCCACCGTCTACGTCAAGCTCGACGGATTCAACCCGGGCGGCTCCTCGAAGGATCGCATCGGGCTCAACATCGTGCGCGAGGCGATCAGCAGCGGCGATCTGCAGCCCGGCGGCCGCATCACGGACACCGGCGCGGGCAACACCGCAATCGGCATCGCGCTCGCGGGCAACGCCACGGGCCACCCCTCGAGCTCCGTGCCGCTGCCCACGCTCTCACCCGAGAAGGCCAAGCTGCTCGCCTTCCTCGGCGTCGAGCTGCTGCCCGGCCGGCCCGACGTGCCGCGCGACGACCCCGAGTACTGGGCCAACGTCGCCGAGGCCCGTGCCGCGTCGGAGGAGCACGGCTGGTGGTCGCACCAGGAGTCCAACCACGACAACCCCGCCTCGCACATCGCCTCCACCGGCCCGGAGATCTGGCACCAGACGGCCGGCCGCGTCACACACTTCTTCGCCCAGATCGCCACCGGCGGCACCGTCAGCGGCACCGGCGCCTACCTGCACGGCCAGAACCCCGACATCGCCGTGATCGCCACCGACTTCCACGGTTCGATGCACTCGCAGTCGAACCTCTACCGGGTGGCCTCCCGCGAGCCCGGCTACGAGCAGCTCGAGCACGACTGGCCCGCGAACATCGACCTCGACGTCATCGACCGCTTCGAGCAGCGGGAGCGGGAGGAGGCGATCGAGCTCGGCTGGCGCGCGGCGCGCGAGGAGGGTCTGCTCATCGGCGTCTCCTCGGCCCTTTCGCTGAAGGTGGCCCTCGACCTCGCCGCCGAGGCGGATGAGGACGACGTGTTCGTCGTCTTCTCGGCCGACAGCGCGCGCGACTACGTGTCGCGCGAGTACCACCTCGACTGGCTCCGGGAGAACGGCTACGAGCGGCTCGCCGACCGCATCGCCCGGGGAGAGGTGGCGAGCGCCGCACCCGCGGGCGCCCCTGAGCCCGCGGATCGCCCCCTGTCCCGCATCCCCGCGTAGTCCCGCACCGCACCGTCCCAGGAGACCACCATGCCCCGCTCCCCGCGACCCGATCGCGATCACCTGATCCTCGCCCTCAGCTACTGGCCCACGGGCGCCACCAACAGCGGCTGGCGCTCGGGATCCTCCTACCTCGGAGGCATCTTCGACCCGGCCCTCCTCGCCGAGACCGCCCGCACGGCCGAGCGCGGCGTCTTCGACTACTTCTTCTGGGGCAACACGGAGGACAGCTCGAACGCCAACCCCGGCGGAGTCGTCCGCAACGCCTTCCAGCTGAACGGCTTCACCGCCGCAGCCCACCTCGCGGCCGTCACGTCGCGGATCGGCCTCGTCGCCAGCGTCAACACGACCTACAGCGATCCCTACCTCACCGCCCAGCTCGCCAGCAACGTCGACCACCTGTCGCGCGGCAGGTTCGGCATCAATTTCGTGGCCGGCGCCCCGGGCGGCGCGGCGTACCGCAACTTCAGCTACACCCAGCGGCCCGACCACGACGACGCCTACGTACGGGCGAACGAGTACCTCGAGATCTTCACGCGCCTGCAGGACTCCTGGTCCGACGACTGGTTCGTCGGCGACAAGGAGCGGGGGCGGCTCTTCGCGCCCGAGGCCGCGGAGCCGATCGACTTCGCGGGCGAGCACTTCCGCGTCGCCGGCCCGCTCAACGCGCCCCGCTCGCCGCAGGGCCGCGTGCCGATCCTGCACGCGGGCACCTCCCCCGAGTCGTTCGAGCTCGGCGCCCGCTACGCCGACGTGCGCTTCAGCCCCTACGCCTCGGTGCCGTGGAACCGGCGCTACGCGCAGACCCACCGCGATCTCGCCGCGCAGCACGGCCGCGATCCCGAGGACTACGCCTTCGTCGTGGGCGCGAACATCTACGTCGCCGACACCCGCGCGCGGGCCCGCGAGCTCTTCAACGAGGTGCAGGACAACCTCGTCGAGCGCTTCGCCCCCGGGCTCGTATCGCGCCAGCTCGGGATCGACGCGGAGCGCGTGCGCCCGCAGGTGCGCGTCAGTGCGGAGATCGACGTCGACGCGCTGCCGGCCGACGGCACCGCCCGCGCGCTCCTCGACGACTTCGCGCGCATCACCGGCGACTACGACTTCACCTTCGACGAGCTCTTCCGCTTCGCCGCCAACAAGAAGAACTTCCCCGTCGTGGTGGGCGATCCCCGCGACGTCGCCGACTGGATCGAGGAGGGCTACGTCTCCCGCGCCTTCGACGGCGTCAAGGTGTTCCCGCCGTTCATGCGCTCGGCATTCGGCGACTTCGTCGACTTCGTCGTACCCGAGCTGCAGCGGCGCGGGATCGCGCGCACCTCGTACACGAGCGACACCCTCCGCGGCCACCTCGGCCTGTCCCGGCCCGCCGTGCTGCGCCGCCGGCCCGAGGCGGCCGCCGGCCCCGGGTCGTTGGACGCGCCCGGCGCATCCGAGGCCTCGGTCGACGAGACGCGCGCCGAGGCGCCCGAGCTGCAGGGGGTGAACGCATGAGCGGCGCGTTCGAGGTGACCCGCGACATCGAGTACCGCGCGGCCGACGGCGCCCACTCGGCCCAGCGCTTCGACCTCTTCCGGCCGGAGACGCCCCGGCTGCCCGGCGCGTTCATCTACCTCCACGGCGGTGGCTGGCGCTACGGCGACAAGTCGACGAGCGAGCGCATCCCCGCCGCGCTCGCGAGCGCGGGCATCACGACCATCAACGCGAACTACACCCTCACCTCGGATCATCCGTACCCCCGCAACCTGGACGACGTCTTCGCACTGATCGAGTACACCGGCGAGCACGCGCAGGAGCTCGGCCTCGGAGCCGACGGCCCTCCCGTGGCCGCGATCGGCGGATCCTCGGCCGGCGGGCATCTCGCCTCGCTCGCGGTCACGAAGGGCATCGCCGAGGATCGCCTCGCCTCCGTTCCCGCGGCCGTCGTGTCGTGGTACGCGCCCCTCGACCCCGCGTCGCGCTACCTGAAGCACCGGTATCCGGACGCCCCGTACCCGGGAGGCTTCTGGGATCGCGGGGATGCCGCGCCGCCGGTGCCCCGCGACCCGTTCGTGCAGTTCATCGGCACCCCCGAGTTCGATACCGTCACACTGCGCGACGCGCTCGACGGCGACCCCCGGCTGCACCTCGCGGAGCTCTCCCCCGCGGACCTCCCGCCGTTCCTCCTGCTCGTCGGATCGCGCGACTCCGCGGAGATCCGCTACTCGCAGCGCACCTGGCACGGCGCCCTGCGGTCGATCGGCGCCGATTCGACGCTGCTCGAGCTCGAGGACGCCGACCACGCCGATCCGCTCTTCTCATCCCACCCCCTCATCGGCGCCGTCATCGGCCACGTCGAATCGGCCGCGCCCTCCGCGCGCGGCCGGGTCGCCGCTGCGCGCCTCCAACCCCGCACCGCTTGAAAGGACCCCCCACACCCATGCACACGAAGTCGAAGAACCCCCGCCGCCTCGGCGCACTCGCCCTGCTGCTCGCCGTTCCCGCGCTGCTCACCGCCTGCACCTCCAGCAGCTCGGCCCTCGAGCAGAGCGCACCCGCGGAGGAGAGCCAGTCCGCCGAGGGCACCTACACCCTGAAGGTCACCGACCCCGTCAACAACGGCTGGCTCGCGGTCGCGAAGCGCGACGGCGTGCTCGAGGAGGCCCTCGCGCCGCTCGACGCCACCGTCGACTGGGTGCCCGCCAAGGGCGCGGTCTCGGCGAATCTGCCGCTCTTCAGCACCGGTGAGATCCAGGTCAGCGAGGGCGCGTTCACCCCGGTCGTCGGCGCGGCCTCGCAGGACGCGCCGATCCGCGTGGGAGCCGTGCTCGACTCCGACACCGCCGGCGACGACTCCGGCATCATCGCGACCACGGCCAGCGGTGCGACCGAGGTCTCCGACCTCGCCGGCAAGTCGATCGCGGTCAACCCCGCGGGCAAGGGAGAGTACCTCGTGCTCTACGCACTCGAGCAGGAGGGCCTCACCAAGGACGACGTCGAGCTGCAGTACCTGCAGCCGGCGGAAGCGCTGTCGGCGTTCGCCTCCGGCAAGGTCGACGCCATCGCCACCTTCGGCGACTTCTTCCGCCAGGCGAAGGAGACCGGCACCATCGTGGCCACCGAGAAGGATCTCGACTCGCAGGATCGGGAGATCATCCTGTTCACCACGGACCTCCTCGAAGAGCGCCCCGACATCGCGAAGGCCGTCGTGGAGGCCGCGGGCCCGCTCATCGCCGATCGCTCGGAGAATCCCGAGGACTACGTCAACGTCTTCGAGTCGAGCGGCCCGCGCGCGCTCGAGGGAGACGCCCTCGCCTGGCAGATCGAGGTCAACGGCGCGAAGCCGGCGACGCTGCGCCTCCCCACCGACCAGGACCGCGAGCGGTTGCAGTCGATCATCGACGTGTTCGCGACGAACGGCGTGATCCCCGAGGGAGTGAAGGCCGATGACCTCATCGCAGATCTCGGCTGAGGTCGGCCGGGCGCCGGCGGGGGCTCGCTCCTCCGCCGGCGCCACGGCCCCGCCGGGCGCTCCCGAAGGCGTCGCGGCGACGGCGGCGACGACCGCGCTGCGGGAGCCCGCCTATCCCCGTCGCCGCGTCACGCGGCGCGGCGTGGTGGCGCTGCGCCGCGCCGCGATCCCCGCCGCGATCCTGCTGGGCTGGTGGCTCGTCTCGGGCCTCGGCCTCGTGCCTACGGCCGTGCTGCCGACGATCCCCGACGTGCTGCTCGCGGGCTGGGATCTCGTCACCAGCGGCCAGCTCGTCACCTCCCTCGGCGCCTCGCTGCTGCGGGTGCTCGTGGGTGTGCTGCTCGGGGCGGGCCTCGGGCTGCTGCTCGGGCTCCTCTCAGGACTGTCCAAGGCCGGCGAGGATCTGGTCGACGGCTCGCTCCAGATCATCCGCGCGATCCCCTTCCTCGCCGTCGTCCCGCTGTTCATCGCCTGGTTCGGGATCGACGAGACCTTCAAGGTGCTCGTGATCGCGTTCGCGACCATCGCCCCGATGTACGCCTACGTCTACCTCGCGGTCCGCGGCATCGACCGCAAGCTCGTCGAGGCGGCGCGCGGCTACGGGCTCGCGGGCGCCCAGCTGATCCGCGAGGTCATCCTGCCGCTCTCGCTCCCCGGCATCCTCATGGCGCTCCGGATCAGCCTCAGCATCAGCATCGGCGCGCTGATCGCGGCCGAGAACGTCGGCACCCGCGTGGGGCTGGGCTACCTCGTCTCGCTCGCCCAGCAGTACAACCGGGTCGACTACCTGTTCCTGTGCGTCGTCATCTACGCCGTGCTGGGCCTGCTCTTCGACGCGCTCGTGCGACTGCTCGAGCACACGCTCCTCCCCTGGCGCCAGGGGGTGTCGCTGCGATGACCGCCGTCTCCACCGTCGACCCCACAGTGCTGCGCGTGCGCGCCCACGGCGTGCGGCTCGCCTTCGAGGGCAGGCAGGTGCTCGACGGCCTCGACCTCGAGGTGGCCAGCGGCGAGTTCGTCGTGCTGCTCGGCCCGAGCGGCACCGGCAAGACCTCGCTGCTGCGCGTGCTGGCGGGCCTGCAGCGCCCGGACTCCGGCGAAGTGCTCGTGCCCGAGCGCAGCACCTTCGTGTACCAGGAGCCGCGCCTGATCCCCTCGAAGCGCGTCTACGCCAACGTGGCGATCGGCCTGCCGCGATCCCCCGAGACCCGCGCCGCCGTCGAGAGCGCCCTGGAGGAGGTCGGTCTCGCCGGGCGCGAGCGCAGCTGGCCCGCGACCCTGTCGGGGGGAGAGGCGCAGCGCGTGGCGCTCGCTCGAGCACTCGTGCGCCGCCCCCAGCTGCTCCTGCTCGACGAGCCGTTCGCCGCCCTCGACGCGCTGAAGCGCATCGAGATGCAGACGCTCGTGGGCGAGCTCGTCGCCCGGCACGGCCCGGCCGTGGTGCTCGTCACCCACGACATCGACGAGGCGATCCGTCTCGCCGACCGGATCCTCGTGCTGAACGCGGGCGGCTTCGCCTACGAGCACGTCGTGGAGACGCCGCATCCGCGCGACACCGGGCTTCCGGAGCTCGCGCCGCTGCGGCAGCGGCTCCTCGAGGAGCTGCACATCCGGTGACGCCGGGCTTGCGGTCGCCGATCGCCGAAGCACCGCTGCCCCGTCGCTCTGCGCGAGCTCGTCTTCTCCCCGTCATGCTGCGCGAGCTCGCGAGTCGCAGAATCCATAGGCGTGGTGGATCCTGCGACTCGTCGAGCTCGCGCGGGATGACGGGGTAGCCGGCCGATCGGATCGCCGTCTCTCAGCACGCCTGACGCGGTGGCGTCACCGCAGCGCGCGGCAGAACGCTAGCGCGTTCTGCTCTCAGCGCGCTGCGCAAACGCCGTCTCGTAGATCAGCACGCTCGCTGCAGTGGCGAGGTTGAGTGACTCCGCGGCGCCGTAGACGGGGAGTTTCAGCGAGCGGTCGGCGAGGGCGCGCTCGCCGTCGCTCAGACCTCGCGCCTCGTTGCCGAAGATCCAGGCGACCGGCTCCGCGAGCACGCCTTCAGCGCGGGCCTCGAGCAGATCGGTGCCGCGCACGTCGGCCGCGAGCACCGCGAGACCCGCGTCCCGGGCCGCCCCGGTCGCCTCGCCCAGCGACGCCGCGACCGCGACCGGCAGGTGGAACAGCGACCCGGTCGTCGAGCGCACCACCTTCGGGTGGAAGGGGTCGATGCTCTCCCCCGCGAAGATCACCGCGTCGGCGCCCGCCGCGTCGGCGACGCGCAGCACCGCACCGGCATTGCCGGGATCCCGCACCTCGTGCAGCACCACGACGAGCCGGGCGCCGCCTACCGCCTCGGCGACCGGGGTCCGCCAGGTACACGCCACAGCCACGACGCCCTGCGGGTTGACGGTCTCGCTCATCGCCGCGAGCACGTCGTCGGTGACCCGCTCCAGGCGCACCCCCGACTCCGAGGCGAGGCGATCCACCTCGAACTGCCAGGGCTCGTTGCCCATCGTGGCGTAGACGGTCTCGGCCAGCTCCGGCCGGTGCGCGAGCAGCTCGCGCACCGCCTGCGGCCCCTCGACCAGGAAGCGCCCCTGCGCCAGGCGTTCCTTCTTGCGGGCGAGCGCCGCCGCACGCCGCACACGGGCCGACTTGGGGTTGCTCAGGATCGCATCGTTCACCCGTCCACACTACCCGCGGCAGATGGCCGGGGCCGCCCCCGCTCGCCGAAACCGAGCACGTTCTCCGAAACCGCAGAAGTTATCAGTGCGGAAGCACTCGTGCTCGAACAAGCGAGTCGGTCTCGGCAGAGCGGGGCGGGGCGGGGCCCGGGACGGGGCGGGACGGAACCCGGGACGGGGCTCGCGGGGCACCGCCACTCGCCGCCCGCTCCCTCTTCCCGCAAGTGGAAGTCGCGAGACGCTGCATCCATGCGGGTGAAGCGGCCGAACGAGACTCCCGCGTTGCGCAGAAGCGCCCGTGCACGCGGAAGAGCCCCGTCGCCGATCGGTGACGGGGCTCTTCGGAGCGAGAGGGCTGCTTACGCGGCCTTCGGAGCCGAGGTGTCCTCGGGCAGTGCGTTCTTCGCGACCTCGACGAGGGTGGCGAAGGCGGCCTGGTCGTTCACCGCGAGCTCGGCGAGCATACGACGGTCGACCTCGACACCCGCGAGGCCGAGGCCCTGGATGAAGCGGTTGTAGGTGAGGCCGTTCGCACGGGCGCCGGCGTTGATCCGCTGGATCCACAGACGACGGAAGTCGCCCTTCTTCTTGCGGCGGTCGTTGTACGAGTAGACGAGCGAGTGGATGACCTGCTCTTTGGCCTTGCGGTACAGACGCGAACGCTGCCCGCGGTAGCCCTCGGCGCGCTCGAGGATGACGCGACGCTTCTTGTGGGCGTTGACGGCCCGCTTGACTCTTGCCATTTCAGTTCTTCCTTACGAAAAGTCTTGGGTGTTGAGGGCCGTGATCAGTGGCCGAGGAGCTTCATGGCCTGCTTGGCGTCGCCCTTGGCGAGCACCTGCTCGGCGTTCAGGCGGCGCTTGCGCTTCGAGGCCTTGACCTCGAGGTTGTGACGCATGCCGGCCTGCTGCTTCATCAGCTTGCCGGAGCCGGTGAGCTTGAAGCGCTTCTTGGCCCCGGAGTGGGTCTTCTGCTTGGGCATCGATTTCTCCTTGTTGTGTGCGCGCCTGAACGGCTGCGTGGTGCACGGCTGCGGCTGCGCTGAGCAGCCCGCCGCAGATTATTCGCCGGCGGGAGCGGAGGCGGTGCCGGCCGCCTTGTCCGCCCTGCGGGTGGCCTTCTCCTCTGCGCGACGAGCGTTCTGCTCGGCCTTCGCCTCGGACTTGTTCTTGAGCGGTGCGATGACCATCACCATGTTGCGGCCGTCGATCCGAGGAGACGACTCGACGGTGCCGAACTCGGCGATGTCCTCCGCGAACTGCTGCAGCAGGCGCACGCCCATCTCGGGACGCGACTGCTCGCGACCGCGGAACAGGATCATGGCCTTGACCTTGTCGCCCTGCGAGAGGAAGCCGACGGCTCGCTTCGTCTTCGTCTCGTAGTCGTGCTTGTCGATCTTCAGGCGGAAGCGGACCTCCTTGAGGACCGTGTTCGCCTGGTTGCGGCGGGCTTCCTTCTGCTTCTGGGCGGCCTCGTACTTGTACTTGCCGAAGTCCATGATCTTGGCCACGGGCGGCTTCGAGTTCGGGGCAACCTCGACGAGATCGAGATCGGCGTCTGCCGCCAGGCGAAGCGCAGTCTCGATCGGCACGACACCGACCTGCTCGCCACTGGGTCCTACCAGTCGCACCTCGGGGACGCGGATTCTGTCATTCGTACGGGGATCGCTGATCGCAGGCTCCTCTGATCTCGTGTGATGGTCGCTCGTCGAGCGACGGACGGAGATCAGGGCCGCGCACGCGCCACCCGCACCCTTCAGCTGTCGCGTGAACGACGGGGCGCCAACTACCCGGTAACCTAGAAGGCGGTGCCGGGTGGGAGTATCTCCTCTTCCGCATCTCGGCAAGACGCCGAGAACCACAGATAATCATAGCACACGCACGATCCCGACAGTCAGGACACCATGAGCGAGAACCCGCAGCAGGACGCGATCCCCGAGGCCGAGGCCGACGTCGCCGCTCAGGCGGCGCGCGACATCGCCGAGGTCCCCGCGGTCGAGATCATCACCGCTGCCGCGGTGAACCTGCTCAGCGCGGCGGCGATCAAGTGCGGGCTCTCCGAGGATCCCGAGAACGAGACCGATCTCGACGAGGCGCGCAAGCTCATCAACGCGCTCGCCGGTCTCATCACCGCCGGCGCCCCCGAGATCAGCGACTCGCACGCGCGCCCCCTGCGCGACGGCCTGCGCTCCGTGCAGCTGGCGTTCCGCGAGGCCTCGGCCATCCCCGACGAGCCGGGCAAGGGCCCCGGCGAGAAGTACACCGGATCGGTGATCTGACAACCGGCGCCCGAGAGACTCGCACGGGTGCACTGAGCAGGATCTCGGCATCACCCCGCGGCTGCCGAGACAGCCGAGCAGGCTGAGCGAGCCGAAGCGCGCTCGATCGACGGATGACTACATCACTGCGCGCGTCAGTAGTTGTCGCCAAACGGCCGGTTTGGTGACAACTACTGACGCGCGTAGACGGGGCTAGCGCCCTCGGTCTGCCGCCCAGAGGCTCGGCGGCTCGGCGGCTCCTCGGTTCAACCGCTCACCCGAGCAGCGGCACCGGCCCGCCCAGACGCGCGTCGCGCCACAGGTCCACGTCGGCGTCCACGCGCTCCAGCAGTTCGTCGATCGCCGCGAGCTCGCCGGCCTCGAGATCGAGCCGCTCCAGCGCCCGCCAGTTCTCGTCGAGCTGCGAGAGGCGGCTCGCGCCGATCACGAGGCTCGTCACCCGGGGATCCCGCAGCGCCCACGCGAGCGCCAGCTGTGCGAGGCTCTGCCCGCGATCGGCCGCGATCGCCGCGAGCCCGCGCAGGCACTCGCGCAGCTCATCGGTGAGCGCACCGGTGGAGAAGCTGCCGGGACTCGCCGCGCGCGATCCCTCGGGCACCCCGTCGAGATACTTGTCGGTGAGCATGCCCTGGGCGAGGGCGGTGAAGCCGATCACCCCGAAGCCCTCCTCCGAGGCGGCATCGAGCAAACCGTCCTGCTCGATCCACCGGTTCAGCATGCTGTAGGAGGGCTGGTGGATCGCGATCGGTGTGCCGAGCTGCCGCAGCAGCCCCGCGAGCTCGCGGCTCGCCGCGGCCGAGTATGACGACATGCCGACGTAGTCGGCGCGGCCGGAGCGCACGATGTGGTCGAGCGCGGTCGCGGTCTCCTCGAGCGGCGTGCGGGGATCGGGCCGGTGCGTGTAGAACACGTCGACGCGATCGACGCCGAGCCGCTCCAAGGAGCGATCGAGGCTCGCGACCAGGTGCTTGCGGCCGGCTCCGGCGCCGTGCGGTCCGGGCCACATGTCCCAGCCGGCCTTCGTCGAGATGATCAGCTCGTCGCGGTGGGCCGCGAGATCGCGCTGCAGGATCCGCCCGAAGTTGCGCTCGGCCGAACCGGGCGGCGGGCCGTAGTTGTTGGCGAGGTCGAAGTGGAAGATGCCGCGCTCGAAGGCACCCAGCACCAGCTCGCGCTGAGTGTCGTGCGGGCGGTCATCGCCGAAGTTCTGCCACAGTCCGAGCGAGAGGAGGGGCAGGTGCAGGCCGCTCCTCCCGACGCGGCGCACGGCGGTGCGGTCGTAGCGGGACGTCTCGGAATCGAAGCTCATGACCCCCGATGGTAGCCCTTCCCGCGGAACCGGCGCGCGGGTCGGCGCGCGGATCGGCCTCAGCCCGGTCCGCAAGCCGTCCCGCGATGCGGCAGGATAGGGGCATGCACGCTTCCGCCTCCCCTCCGGCAGACGCCGCAGGGGCCCCTCGGAGCGCGCAGGTGCGGGCCGGGCTCGCCGACTCGCTCGGAGTCGGGATCGGGATCTTCCCGCTCGGCGTGGCTCTGGGCATGCTCGTGATGCAGGCGGGCCTCCCGTGGTGGCTCGCCCCCGCTCTCTCGATCGGCGTCTTCGCGGGCTCGGTCGAGCTCCTCCTCGTGAGCATGCTCGCGTCGGCGGCCCCGCTGGTCACGATCGCGGCGACGGTGTTCGCGCTCAACTTCCGGCACGTCTTCTACGCGTTCTCCTTTCCGCTGACGCGGGTGCGGAGGGGGCTCCCCCGCGCCTACTCCGTGTACGCGCTCATCGACGAGGCCTACGCCACCTACGCGCTCCTGCCCGCCGAGAAGCTGAGCTCGGCGAGGATCGTGACCGGCCAGCTCGCCATGCAGGCCTACTGGGTCGGCGGCGGGCTCCTGGGCGTCGCGATCGCCGCAGCCCTGCCCGAGCCCATCGAGGGCTTCGAGTTCGCGCTCTACGCGCTCTTCATCGTCATGACCCTGGACGCCGCCCGGAGCAGGAGGGAGATCCCGTCGATCCTGCTCGCGGGCCTGGCGATGACCGTCGCGATCCTCATCGCTCCGGACTCGGCGCTGCTCGCCGGGCTCGCCCTCTTCACCGCGCTGCTCGTGCTGCGGTATCTGCTCGGGCGGCGCCGCGACCGAGACGGCGCGCAGCGGGGCGGAGCGGCGGATGATGCCGCGCGGCCCGGCGCACCCGGGGAGGAGAGCGATGCCTGATCCCGCGCTCTGGTATCTGATCGCCGCGATCGCGATCAGCGGGCTGATCACACTCGGCCTGCGCGCGCTCCCCTTCGCGATCCTCAAGCCGCTGCGCAGATCGAAGCTGGTGCAGAAGCTCGGGATCTGGATGCCGGCGGGGCTGCTGCTGATCCTCGTCATCGCGGTGCTGCGCGACGAGATCATCGCGCGCCCCGGAGAGCTGTGGGCCATCGCGGCGGCCTCCGCCGTCACCGTCGTGGTGCATCTCACCTGCAAGCGGCGCGCGCTGCTCAGCATCGCCGCCGGCACGGCCTGCTACGTGATCCTGCTCAACCTCGTCTGAGGTGCGCGCCCGGCGCCGCGGGTGCGGCGGCGGCGTGCTCCGCCCGCGGGGAGCGCGCGGCGCTCAGGCGGCGACGGGACGCAGCCGCAGCGAGTCGACGCGCGCGGCGATGATCGCGTCGGCCGCCCAGCGCTGCTGCGCCGCGGCCACCAGCTCCTGCAAGCCCTCCCGGCCGAGGCCCGGCACGAGCCGCAGGATCACCTCGGTCTCGGGTGCGAGCAGGCGCGCCTCGGGATCCCCCGGCGCGAGCGCGATCCGGGCGACCCGGTGATCCTCCGCGACCGACGCGTCGAACGCGGCGATCACCGCGGGATCGGCCCAGGCCGGCAGCACCCGCGCACCCAGCGCCATCGCCTCGAGCTGGGTGCGGCGCACCCCGAACTCGCGCTCGGGAGTGCCCGGATCGACGATGATGAGGTCCGTCTGCTCCTGCGCGGCCGCAAGGGCGGCCTGCGGGCCGGGCACGGGGATGGGGCGCGCCTCGGGATTCCAGGACCGCATGGTCTCGACCGAGCTGAACACCGGCATCACACGGCGCCCGTCGGGACCCGCCACCGTCACGATCGAGAGCTCCTGCGACTTCTCGACCGCACGCCCCTCGGGGGTGATCCCCGTGTCGCCCGCCTCGGCGAGCAGGGGGATCAGCACGCGGCAGCCGGAGAGCGCGCGGATCGCCTCGGCGTGAGCGTCGGCGAGGCGCCGCAGCCGCTCGGCGTCCTCCCGATCCGCCTGCAGGGCCGCCTCGCGCACCGCCGCCACGGCCGCGGCGAACGCGCGGGGCGTCGCGCCGTCGTCATCGGCGAACGCGGTTCCGTGGTGGTCGAAGCTGCGGCCGGCCCACGGGAACCCCGCGGAGTCGGCCGCACCGCCCGGGACCAGGCTCTCGGGCACCCCCGTGGATCGCGGGGCGTCGCCGGTGGAGGGGAGACGTTTGATGGCCATGAAGGGCTCGGGGCCTACCTGCCGGCGACGTCGAGGGCGGCGGGCAGCGTGAAGGCGCCGTCGTAGAGCGCCTTGCCCACGATCGCACCCTCGACGCCCAGCGGCACGATCTCGCGCAGCGCGGCCAGGTCGTCGAGGCTCGACACCCCGCCCGAGGCGATCACCGGCCGCTCGGTGCGCGCGCAGACGCCCTTGAGCAGCTCGATGTTGGGGCCGCGCAGCGTGCCGTCCTTCGTGACGTCGGTCACCACGTAGCGGGGGCAGTTCGCATCCTCGAGGCGCTCGAGCACCTCCCAGATGTTGCCGCCCTCCTCGGTCCAGCCGCGGGCGGCGAGGGTCTCGCCGCGCACGTCGAGCCCGACCGCGATCTGCTCGCCGTAGCGCGCGATCACCGCGCGGGTCCACTCGGGGTTCTCGAGCGCGGCCGTGCCGAGGTTGACCCGGCGCGCGCCCATCTCGAGCGCCGCCTCGAGGCTGGCGTCATCGCGGATGCCTCCCGAGAACTCGATGTTCACATCGCCGGCGCGCTTGATGATCTTGCGCGCCACGGCGACGTTGCTGCCCCGGCCGAACGCGGCGTCGAGGTCGACCAGGTGGATCCACTCGGCCCCCTGATCGATCCAGTCGAGCGCGGCGTCGACCGGGCTGCCGTAGTTGGTCTCGGTGCCGGCCTCGCCCTGGGTGAGGCGGACGGCCTTGCCGTCCACCATGTCGATGGCGGGCAGCAGCTGCAGCTTGGGGCCGTGCGCGAGCTCGCTCATGTGTACGGTCTCCTTCGGTGTGGGGTTTCGAGAGTGCGGAAGCGCGTCTGCCCGTTCGGGATCGTCGCTCGGGCGACGCGCTCTAGAGGGTGGAGATCCAGTTGCGCAGCAGCTGGATGCCGGCGTCGCCGGACTTCTCGGGGTGGAACTGGGTGGCGCTGAGCGGGCCGTTCTCGACGGCGGCGACGAATCGCTCGCCGTGCTCGGCCCAGGTGACGAGCGGCCTGGTCGCCCCGACCGGCGCTGTGGCGCCAGCAGGATCCGGGCGGAGACGCTCCGCGTTTCCGCCCGATCCGATCCTGCCCTCGAGCGTCCAGTCGGTCGCCGCGTAGCTGTGCACGAAGTAGAAGCGCTCGTCGGAGATGCCCCGGAAGAGCACGGAGTCGTCGGGTGCGTCGACCGTGTTCCAGCCCATGTGCGGCAGCACGGGGGCGCGCAGCTCGCGCACGGTCCCGGGCCACTGGCCGAGCCCCTCGGTCTCGACGCCGCGCTCGACACCGCGCTCGAACATCACCTGCTCGCCCACGCAGATGCCCAGCACAGGGCGCCCGCCCGCCAGCCGCCGGTCGATCAGCTCGTCACCGCGCACCGCGCGCAGCTGCTGCATGACGGCGTCGAAGGCACCCACGCCGGGCACGAGCAGCCCGTCGGCCTCGGCGACGGCCCGCGCATCCCGCGTCAGCTCGACCTCGGCGCCGGCCCGCGCGAGCGCCTTCACCGCCGAGTGCACGTTGCCCGATCCGTAGTCCAGTACGGCGACGCGCTTGCGCGGAGACGTATCAGCAGAACCGCCCACGACCCGCTTCACGGTCACAGAGCGCCCTTCGTGGACGGGATGCCGGCGACGAGCGGATCCTTCGCCTTGGCCTGGCGGAGAGCGCGCGCGAACGCCTTGAACTCGGCCTCGGCGATGTGGTGCGGATCCCGCCCCTCGATCAGCCTGAGGTGCACGGTGAGACGCGCGTTGAGCACGAGCGCCTCGAAGAAGTGCCGCACCATCGAGCCGGTGAAGTGCCCGCCGATGAGGTGGAACTCGAAGCCCGCGGGCTCGCCCGAGTGCACCAGGTAGGGTCGGCCCGAGATGTCGACGACGGCCTGCGCGAGCGCCTCGTCGAGCGGCACGAGTGCGTCGCCGTAGCGGGAGATGCCGCTCTTGTCGCCGAGCGCCTCGAGAATCGCCTGCCCGAGCAGGATCCCGGTGTCCTCGACGGTGTGGTGCACATCGATGTGCACGTCGCCCCTCGCGCGCACCGTGAGGTCGGTGAGCGAGTGCCGCGCCAGCGCCGTGAGCATGTGGTCGAAGAACGGCACCCCGGTGTCGATGTCGGACTCGCCCGTGCCGTCGAGGTCGAGGCTCAGGCTGATCTGCGACTCGCTCGTGGATCGTTCGAGCGAGGCGGTGCGTGGGAGAGCGGTCATATGCTCGATTCTATCGGGCTTCGGCGGTCACCCCGGGCAGGCCGGCTCAGCGCGGCGGTGTGAGCGCCGCGATCGCGTCGATGACCGCGCCGGTCTCCTCCGCAGTGCCCGCGGTGATGCGCAGGTGCCCCGGGATCCCCAGGTTGCGGATGAGGATCCCCCGCGCGCGCAGCGTCTCGAAGACGGCGTCGGGATCGGCGAAGCCCCCGACCAGCAGGAAGTTGGCTCCGGAAGGGTGCACGTCGTAGCCGAGGCCCGCGAGCGCCGCGGCCAGACGGTCGCGCTGGGCGCGGATGTCGGCGACGGTGGCCAGCATCTCGGGGGCGTGCCGGATCGCGGCGGTCGCCGCCGCCTGGGTAAGCGCCGACAGGTGGTAGGGCAGCCGCACGAGGCGCAGCGCGTCGATGACTGCGGGATCCGCCGCGAGGTAGCCGAGGCGCACCCCGGCGAACGCGAAGGCCTTGCTCATGGTGCGCGAGACCAGCAACCGGTGGCGGCCGGGCAGCAGCGCGACGGCGCTCTCGCGCTCGGCGTCGAACTCCTGGTAGGCCTCGTCGACGATGAGGATGCCGTCGAAGGCGTCGTAGGCGGCGAGGATCACGTCGCGATCGAGCGGTGTGCCCGTGGGATTGTTGGGGCCGCACAGGATCGCGATGTCGGGCCGGTGCTCCCGCAGCGCCGCGACGACGATCTCGGGCGTGAGCGCGTAGTCGTCGGGACGGGGGACGGCGATCCAGTCGGTGTCGGTGCCCGACGCCAGGAGCGGGTACATGGAGTAGGTCGGGGTGAAGCTCAGCAGCGAACGGCCCGGCCCTCCGAAGGCCTGCAGGATCTGCTGCAGCACCTCGTTCGACCCGTTCGCGGCCCACAGCTGCTCCGCGGTGAGACCGTGACCGAGGTAGCCGGCCAGCGACTCGCGCAGCTCGGTGAACTCACGGTCGGGATACCGGTTGACACCGCGCACCGCCCGGGCGAGCGATTCGACGATGTCGGCGACGACGTCCTCCGGGATCGGGTGCGTGTTCTCGTTGACGTTGAGGCTCACCGGCACCGGGTCCTGGGGAGCGCCGTAGGGCTGCTTGCCCACGAGGTTGGCGCGGAGGGGCAGATCGCTCAGGCTGGTCACCAGGACAGTCTATTGGGATACTGGGCGCATGATCCCTCGCCCCCTGCGCGTCCGCCTGCTCAACGACTACGAGCTGGTGGTCATGGGGCTGCGAACGATCCTCGAGCCGTTCGCCTCGCGCGTGCAGGTGGTCGAGGTCGACGTGCGGGACACGGCAGACCGCGAGGTCGACCTCACGCTCTACGACACCTTCGGGCGGCCCCGGGCGGCGGGCGACGCGGTCGACGAGGTCGTCGCCGACCCGCGATCGGGCGCCGTCGTCGTCTACACCTGGAACACGCACGAGGATCTCATCGCGCGGGCGCTCGACCACGGCTGCCGGGGGTACATCGACAAGTCCTCGAGCGCCGCGGAGCTCGTGGGCGCCCTCGAGCGGATCCACGCCGGGGAGATCGTGACCTCGCCGGCGCGGGAGCACCCCGCCGAGGAGACCGCCGTCTCCGCCGGCGCCTGGCCGGGACAGCGGGAGGGGCTCAGCGCTCGCGAGGCGGAGGTGATCGCGTTGATCACGCAGGGGCTCACCAATCCCGAGATCGCCCAGCTGAGCTACATCACGCTCAACTCGCTCAAGTCCTACATCCGCTCGGCCTACCGCAAGATGGGCGTCGAGCGCCGCTCGCAGGCCGTGCGCTGGGGCATCGAGCACGGCATGCTGCCCGACGAGGGTGCCTAGGACGCGTCTGCATCAGCCGTTGCGCTGCGGCACCGCGGGAGCGATATCACGACTGGTGATCGGGAGCCCCCGGCTTCGCCGACTCGCGGCGTTTGCGGGATCTCCTCACCATGAAGACGATGCCGGCCACGAGGGCGCCTACGGCGGCCAGCAGCACGAGCATCGGAAGAACGGCGACTCCGGTAATCATGCGGCTCGACCTCGGACGTTTCTCTCGGGTGAACGGTTTCCAGGGTTCACCCTAGGTCGGCCCCGACCGTCACCTCTAGTACCCGAACGGGGGTCATTCTCGAAGTCTCATCGCGCGATGCCGGCCGATCTTCCTCGCGAATCTCCCGCTAGCGATCCCCTCGCGCCTCCCGGGAGGCCTCCGCCCGGCGGCCCGTTCGCGGCGGCTGCTAGACCGGGTAGGGCTCCGCGCGCAGGAGGCGGGCGAGGTGCGCGGCATTGGCGGCCGCCGTCGCCGTGGCGGCCGCGACGGGATCCGGTACCGAGTCGAGCTCCCGGTAATCCGTCTTCTGCATCGCCTCCCCGTTCCAGTACACCGCGGCCTGTGCGGGAATCGTGAAGCCGACGTCCCCGAGCGCCTGGCCGAGCACGGCGGAGATGTGGTGCGCGCCGTCCTCGTTGCCGACGACGACCGGGATCGCGACCTTGTCGAACAGGGTCGGCCGGCCGGCGTCATCCGTCGCCCCCAGTTCCGCGTCGAGCCGTTCGAGCACCCGCTGCGCCACGCTCGAGTGTTGTCCCAGCCAGGTCGGGGTGACGAGCACGAGGATGTCCGCGTCGAGCACGGCGCGCCTGATCTCCGGCCACGCGTCGTCCTGCCCCATGTCGGCCTCCACTCCCGGGAGGATGCGGTGGTCGACGGCTCGCAGCCTTTCGGCCGCGACGCCGTGCTGCGCGAGAGCGTCGAGCACCTGTCCGCCGAGCACGTCCCCGCTCGACGGCTCCGGCGCGACCTTGAGCGTGCAGTTGATCATGAGGGCCTTCAGCGATGCGTCCATGCCGACCACGCTAGAACGCTCGAGAACGATCGGGCAGGGGGTTTCGCCGTAGAGCGCTCAGCGCTACGGTCCGGCGCCGAAGCGAGGCGATCTTAGAGGAGCACGCGACCGAAAAGTACACCCCTCCGGGTGGTAGGTCTCGTTGATACCGTCGGTTCCCGCAGGGTCGTCCCTGTTCGCCCTCGGCCCCGGGGGCCGGCGATCGGGAACAATCACGAAGGCTCGTCTTGGGAACTCTCATCTACGGAAAGTCGCTGCGCTACGAGTTCGAGGACCGGACCCTCGAGCACGTGCGATTCGTGATCGCGGCGAAGCTGCGCAGGAAGGAGTCGTTCTTCCTCACCTGGGCGCCTCACGACACCGGGCGCAGCGGAACGATCTCGCTCTGGATCTCGCCGGAGATGCCCATCGCCTTCCAGTTCTCGGGCACCGTCCAGGGCCCGCTGTCGCGCGAGTGGATCGCCGCTCTCACGCGGCTGTCCTACGGCGACCGCGGTCTCGTGGTCGTGCCCGAGCGGGCGGTGCACGGACGCCGTCGCCCGTCGGGCTAGCCCCGACGGGCCTTCGGCCGCCCGATGATCGCCACGAAGGGCCGGCGAGCGCCTATCGTTCGGCGAGCGCCGCCTCGATCGCCTCGGCGAGTTCGGAGGTGTAGGCGATCTCGAGCATCTCGCCGTCGAGGAAGAACGTCGGCGTGCCGGTGACGCCGAGCGCCTCCCCCGCGGCGAAGTCGCGCTCCACGCGGGCCCGGGTCGCGGGATCCGCGATCGCGGCGTCATAGGCGTCGAGGTCGAGGCCGAGGGTCTCGGCGTAACCGCGGAATCGCGGCGCCTCGCCGGCCTGCTGCTCGCCCCACTCCCCCTGGGTCTCGAACATCATCCGGTACATGCCCTCGAAGTCGCCCTGCTGCGCCGCGGCCTCGACGGCCAGCGCAGCGTTCATCGAGTTGTGGTGGCCGGGCAGCGGAAAGTACCTGACCGCATAGTTGATCTCTCCGGCGTACTCCTCCCGCAGCTCCTCGACGGCGGGGTACACCA
Organism: Leucobacter sp.; assembly: GCF_053528595.1. Classification (NCBI taxonomy): domain Bacteria; kingdom Bacillati; phylum Actinomycetota; class Actinomycetes; order Micrococcales; family Microbacteriaceae; genus Leucobacter; species Leucobacter sp. The sequence continues at coordinate 87,845 of NZ_JAIVPF010000086.1, forward strand.
TTCCGCACACCTCGCACTCGAAATCGAGGAACTCCACGAGCGTCGGAGCGTGCTCGCCCGCGGCGTCGAGCACGTGAGAATCCGCCTCGATCACCGGCGTCGACGCCCGAGTGGCGGCCGTCTCCTCTTCGGAGGGACGATCGAGAAGGGCGACGATGACGAGGATCCCGGTGATGAGGATCAATGCGGGAACGGTGATGAGCATCGCTCTCATCGAGGTGGTGAGTCGGGATGCGGGTCGGGTCGGTGCTGGGTCGGGCATGATGCCTCCTGTGCGGATGAGAGTCTGTCTGGACGAGTCGGGTCCGCCGTCTCGCGCACGCTCGAGGGGCGCGCCGCCGGTACGGGCGACGCACCGCTGCCCCGATCGCGGATCGCGAGCGGCGACACGGAGCGGACGATACGGCGTGACGATACGGCGCGGCGCCGATCAGATCCGGAGCACTCCGAGCACGTGGAGGCGAGGGCCGGCAGTCTCGCGGGAACGCAGCTGCGGGAGCGCCCGGCCCGCAGTGCGCGGGCCGCGACGCGACGCGCTCCCGGGCCCCCGTCGCACCGCTCGGACCGCGCAGATCGCGAGCCCGCAGAGGACGCCGAGCGCGCAGAGTTCCATCAGCGGGTCTCCGCCGGGATCCCCGGCGTGCCCGGCATCGGTCCCGGCGTACTCGATATCGGCACCAACGGCGAACGGAGCGACATCCGTGAGCGATGCGATGTCCGAGAGCGTCGACGATTCCGAGGCCGTCCGAGAGGTCTCGTGGTGCGCGCTCGCCCAGAGACCGACGGCGACCATGAGCACCGCGCACGCGATCGCGACGCCGCGGAAGAAGCGGATTCCCCGGTTCGCGCGACGCTGCTGCGAATCCGTGGACATGGGTGTCATTCTAGGGTCAGTGGCACTGCCGTCGCCGTGCTCGCAACGCTCGAATAGGTCAGTATGTACTGTATAGTCATCACATGCTGACCATAGGTTCTCGCCTCGACGTCATGAATCGTCTCGGCCGCGCCCTGGCCGACCCGACGCGCTCGCGCATCCTGCTGTCCCTGCTGTCGACTCCGGGCTATCCCGCGCAACTGGCGCGGGATCTCGAGCTGACGCGCACGAACGTGTCGAACCATCTCGCGTGCCTGCGCGGCTGCGGCATCGTGGTGGCCGAGCCCGAAGGCCGGCGGACCCGCTACGAGATCGCCGACCCGCACCTCACGGCGGCGCTCACCGCGCTCGTGGATGCCACGCTCGCGGTCGACGAGGACGCCCCCTGCGTAGATCCGGCGTGCACCGTGCCGGGATGCTGCTCGGACGGCCCGGCGCGGGAGACGATGTGAGCGAGGAGTGCTGCGGCCCCGCCACCCCCGAACCCGCCGCTCCGGCCGCGATGCCCGCCGAGCGCGACTCCGAGGCGGGAGTGCCCGCATGGTGGCGCGATCCGGCCCTCCTGCCCTCCGCTCTCGCAGGACTGCTGCTGCTCGCGGGATACGCCTGCGAGTGGGCGGGAGCGGGCGTCCCGGCGCTGGCGCTGCAGTTCACGGCGCTGATCGCCGGAGCCTCGACCTTCGTCCCGGGCGCGATCCGGCGGCTCCGTCACGGCGAACCGGGCGTCGGCCTGCTGATGACCATCGCCGCGATCGGTGCCGTGCTGCTCGGGCACATCGGCGAGGCCGCCGCACTGGCGTTCCTGTTCTCCCTGGCAGAAGCACTCGAGGATCGTGCGATGAGCCGGGCGAAAGCGGGCCTTCGCGCGCTGCTCGAACTCATCCCGCACACCGCGCGCGTGCGGCGCCCCGAGGGCGACATCACGATCGCGGGCGCCGACGTGCGCCGGGGCGAAGTGCTCGTCATCGGCGCCGGTGAGCGCATCGCCACCGACGGCGTGATCGTCGAGGGACGGTCGAGCGTGGACGCGTCGGCCGTCACGGGCGAATCCATTCCCGTGCTCGCCGGGCCGGGCGACCCGGTGGCGGCGGGAACGGTGAACGGCTCCGCGACACTGTGCGTCGAGGCGGTCGCCGATGGAACGGACAACTCGCTGACGCGGATCGTGGCGCTGGTTGCACAGGCTCACGCCCGAAAAGGAGCGCGGGCAAGACTGGCCGACCGCATCGCCCGGCCGCTCGTGCCGCTCGTCCTGGCGGCGGCCGCGCTCGTCGCGCTGTTCGGCATCGCGACCGGGGACCCCCGGCTGTGGATCGAGCGCGCCCTCGTGGTGCTGGTGGCGGCCTCGCCGTGCGCCCTGGCGATCGCGGTTCCCGTCACGGTGATCAGCGCCATCGGCTCGGCGTCGAAGCTCGGCGTGATCATCACCTCCGGCGAGGCGTTCGAGCGCTTCGGCACGATCCGCCGCGTCGCATTCGACAAGACCGGAACCCTCACCCGCAACGAGCCCGTCGTCGTCGACGTTCGGACCGCCGGGACCATCGACCGGCAGAGGGTGCTCGCCCTCGCCGCCGCGCTCGAGGCGAGCAGCGCGCACCCGCTCGCCACGGCGATCATCGCGGCCGCGCCGAGGCCCGGCTTGCGGGCGCAGGACCTCACCGAGGAAGCCGGTCACGGCGTCGAGGGCCGCGTGGACGGCCGGCGGGTGCGGGTCGGCAGCGTGCGCAGGCTCGGAGCAGGAGCACTGCGCCGCGACGCGGAGAGGATGGCCGAGCAGGGCATGACCGTGGTCGCCGTCGCGGAGGAAGAGGAGACCGTGGGCCTCATCGGCGTGCGCGACGAACTCCGTCCCGAGGCCGCCGAGACCGTGCGTCTGCTCGGCGGTCAGGGAATCGCGACCGCCATGCTGACCGGGGACAACGCGCTCACCGCGCGCGCTCTCGCGGCGCGGGCCGGGATCCTCGATGTGCGTGCGGAGATGCTTCCCGCAGACAAGGCCGAGGCGATAGAGGCGCTCGCGGCGGAGCGGCCGACTGCGATGGTCGGCGACGGCATCAACGATGCACCGGCTCTCGCAACCGCCACGGTCGGGATCGCGATGGGAGCGCAGGGTTCGGCTGCAGCAGTCGAATCCGCCGACATCGCGTTCACAGGGCACGACCTGAGGCTCATCCCCGCCGCGATCGCGCACGCCCGCAGGGGCCGTCGCATCATGACCGCGAACATCGTGCTCGCCCTGGCGATCATCGTCGCACTATTCCCCCTCGCGCTCTTCGGAGTACTCGGGCTGGCCGGCGTGGTGCTCGTGCACGAGTTGGCCGAGGTCGTCGTGATTCTCAACGGGATCCGAGCCGCCAGCCGCCCGAAGGACCCGGTGGGAGTCGCCAGGTGGCCTCGACGCGCGCTCGCTCCGCAGGGGTCGCGAGAACCTCAGATCCCCAGCTCATCGGCGGACACGACCGCCGGGCTCTCGGAGTAGCGCAGCGGCACCGCGATCGGCTGCCCCGCCTCGACCCCGGAGCCCTCGAGCTGGTTGAGCTGCACGATCTCGGCCACCAGGTCGCGCGGGTCGGCCGACGGATCGAGCTCGATGGCCAGCGACCACAGCGAGGATCCCGGCTGCACGACCGCGTAGTGGAACTGCTGACCGCCCTCGGCGTCGGACGCGACGGCCTGCGGCGCGCCGAGAGCGGCGACGAAGGCCAGCAGACCCGCCACGAGCACCGTGGCAAGGCCTCCGAACACCACGCGCCCCCGACGGGTGAGCCGCAGCTTGACCGCGCCGCCGTCGGCGGCGGAACCCGCGACCGACGCGATCTCGAGCGCGCCCTGGGCCGGAATCGTCTGCGCATTCATCGTGGTGTCCTTTCTGCTCGACCTTCGCCGGCTGCGCCGGGCGAACATCTGTTTCGAATATATCTTCGAGTTTCCGAAACCGCAAGCGATTCATCGAACACATGTTTCGATCTTTTCCGCGACACTCGAACACATGTTTGCCCGTGTTCGAAGTCAACGGCTAGGGTTTCGAGCAACGGGATCACTGAACCAGCAACCACTGACATTCACGGATCGCGTCACCCGAGCACCGCCCGGCCGAGAAAGGACAGCGATGAGCAACGCTGCCGCGCCCCATTCCGCGAAGCCCCTGAGCGAGAAGCAGCAGGCGATCCTGGAGTACATCGCGCGCTCCGTCGAGAGCCGCGGATACCCCCCGAGCATGCGCGAGATCGGCGACGCCGTCGGCCTCTCCTCGCTCTCGAGCGTCACCCACCAGCTCAGCCGCCTGGAGCTCGGCGGCTACATCCGCCGCGACCCGAACCGGCCGCGCGCGCTCGAGATCCTCGTCGAGCTCGCGGAGACGAGCAGCGCCATCGCCGACGCCCCGACGCAGCAGCCCGAGGAAGCCGCGTACGTGCCCCTCGTCGGCCAGATCGCCGCGGGTGTGCCCATCACCGCCGAGCAGCAGGTCGAGGAGATCGTGCCGCTCCCCCGCCAGCTGGTCGGCGACGGGCAGCTCTTCATGCTGCGCGTGGTCGGCGATTCGATGATCGACGCGGCGATCTGCGACGGCGACTTCGTCGTGGTGCGCCAGCAGCGCGAGGCCGAGAACGGCGACATCGTCGCGGCGATGCTCGACGGCGAGGCCACCGTCAAGGTGTTCCGCCGCCGCGATGGGCACACCTGGCTGCTCCCCCGCAACAGCGCCTTCGAGCCGATCCTCGGCGATCACGCCGAGGTGCTGGGCCGCGTAGTGGCGGTGTTCCGCTCCGTCTGAGCCGGCACCCGGGCCATCCCCAGGGCCGCGGATCCGAGTGGATCCGCGGCCCTTTCGCGTCCCCGACTTGATTTGTTAAACCGAGTATAAATAATCTTGAGAGCATGTCGCTCACGCTCACCGATTCCCCGACGACCCACACCGCACCGGTCGCCGAAACCGCTCCCGCTCGGACCCGATCCCGCGCCGTGCCCTTCATCACCGCCGGGCTGGCCCCCGATCTCGTCCCCTATCCCAGGGGACTGGAGCTGCAGCACGCGGCCGCGCAGCGCATCCGCGACGGCGCCGATCGCGGCACCGTGCTGCTGCTCGAGCACACTCCGGTATACACCGCGGGCAGGCGCGCGCTCCCCGAGGAGTACCCGCAGGACGGCACTCCCGTCGTCCCGGTCGATCGCGGCGGCAAGGTCACCTGGCACGGCCCGGGTCAGCTCGTCGTCTACCCCGTGATCCGCCTGCGCGAGCGCCTCCGGGTCGTCGACTTCGTGCGACTGCTCGAGCGGGTCGTCATCGAGACCGCGGCGGAGTTCGGCATCGCGGGCTTCCGCATCCCGGGCCGCGCGGGCGTCTGGGCCGAGACGGGAGCGCCGGCCCCCTCCAAGTTCGCGCAGATCGGCATCCACACGAGCGGCGGCATCGTCACGCACGGCCTCGCCGTCAACTGCAGCAACGATCTCTCCCCCTTCGCGAACTTCGTGCCCTGCGGCATCACCGACGCCGGAGTGGCCACCCTCTCCGGGCTCGCCGGCTGCACCGTCTCACCGGCGGACATCGCCCCCGTGCTCGAGGCCCGGCTGGCGGCCGCCCTCGAGGAGGCGGCCGAGTGAGCGCGCGGATCCTGCCGTCGACCGGCGCACGCCCCGAGCCCGAGGGCCGCAAGCTGCTGCGCATCGAGGCCCGCAACGCCGAGACGCCCATCGAGAAGAAGCCCGAGTGGATCAAGACCCGCGCCCGGCTCGGGCCCGAGTATCAAGACGTGCACGCGCTGGTGCAGAAGGAGGGCCTGCACACCGTCTGCCAGGAGGCCGGCTGCCCCAACATCTTCGAGTGCTGGGAGGATCGCGAGGCCACCTTCCTCATCGGCGGCTCGATCTGCACGAGGCGCTGCGACTTCTGCATGATCACCTCGGGCAAGCCGCTGCCCCTCGACACGGACGAGCCGCGCCGCGTGGCCGAGTCGGTGCGCACGATGGGGCTGCGCTACGCCACCATCACCGGCGTCACCCGCGACGACCTCCCCGACACCGGCGCGTGGCTCTACGCCGAGACCATCCGGCAGATCCATGAGCTCAACCCGGGATCGGGCGTCGAGGTGCTCGCCGATGATCTCGGCGGCCGTCCCGAGGACCTCGCGCAGGTCTTCGAAGCGGCGCCCGAGGTCTTCGCCCACAACCTCGAGACCGTTCCACGCATCTTCAAGCGGATCCGGCCGGGGTTCCGCTACGAGCGCTCGCTCGGCGTGCTCACGCAGGCCCGGGCGGCCGGCATGATCACCAAGTCGAACCTGATCCTCGGCATGGGCGAGACCCGCGAGGAGATCACGAGCACCATGCGAGAGCTGCGCGACGCCGGATGCGACATCCTCACCCTCACGCAGTATCTGCGCCCCTCGAAGCTCCATCACCCCATCGATCGCTGGGTGCGCCCCGAGGAGTTCGTCGAGCTGAAGGCCGAGGCCGACGCGATGGGGTTCGCGGGCGTGCTGGCCGGCCCGCTCGTGCGCTCCTCCTACCGCGCCGGCCGGCTCTGGGCCCAGACGATGGCGCGCAAGGGCCGCCCCGTCCCCGAGGCGCTGCAGCACCTCGCCGATCGGGCAGCCGAGTCGTTCCCCCAGGCGGTGTGACCCCGAGCCGCCCCGCGTTCCCATCCACCTGCATCCGGCTCCCACCCGCGCCCTCACCTGTACCCGTGCCACTCCCTCTCTTCGCGCGCCAGTAGATGTCACCAAACTGCCGCGGTAGCGACACCTACTGACGCGCGAAGACAGAGGCGGGTTCGGGCGGCGGGTGAGCGGGGAGGACGAGGCGGGTGAGCGGGCCGGCGCGGATCGGGACGAGGCCGACGGGTCGGTGAGACGAGGCCGGCGGGCCGGGCGAGCACCGGAACAGGCGAGCTGCGCCCGTCACCGCACCGGATCGGGCGTGAGCAGGTGCAGCTCGCGCAGCACGGCGAGCACCTGCTCGTGCCGGTTGAAGGTGTAGAGGTGGATCGACGGCGCGCCGCCGGCCAGCAGTTCGCGCGCCAGCTCGACCGTGTGCTCGACGCCGAGCTCGGGCGCGTACCCGCCGAGCTCCTCGATCTCGCGCTCGAGGCCCGCGGGCGCAGGCCGGCCCGCGAGCGACGCCACCTTGCGCAGCTGCGCGCTCGTCGACACCGGCATGAGGCCGGGCAGGATCGGGATCCGCAGCCCCGCCGCCTGCGCGTCGTCCACGAACGACAGGTACTCCTCGGCCCGGAAGAAGAGCTGCGTGATCGCGAACTGCGCCCCGGCCTCCTGCTTCGCGATGAGCCACTCGATGTCCTCGGAGCGGGAGCGGGACAGCGGATGCCCGTTCGGGTACGCCGCGACCGCCGTTCGCCCCACGCTCGTGAGCGGCGGACGCTCGGCGCGCGCCTCGGTGATGAGCTCCACGAGCTCGAGCGAGCTGAGGGAGCCCGCCACGCTCGGGTCCTCCTCTCCCAGGCCCCGGGGCGGGTCGCCGCGCAGCGCGAGGAAGTCGTGCACGCCCGCGTCCATGATGCCGTGGATCGTCTCCCGCAGCGCCTCGCGGCTCTCGCCCACGGTGGTGAGGTGCGCCAGCGGCAGTGCATCGGTGTGGTCGCGCAGGTACTTCAGCAGGTCGAGCGACGCGTCGCGGTTCGATCCGTTGGCGCCGTAGGTGACCGAGACGAAGTCGGGATCGGCCGCCGAGAGGTGCTGCACCGCATGCCCGAGCGCGAGCGCGGCGGCACCGCTGCGCGCGGGGAACACCTCGAAGGAGAACCGCGCCCGCGTCGGAGCGCTTCCGGTGAGGAGCACCGCGTTCACGAGGGCACGCCGTTCTGGACGACGGATTCCCGCGGCGCGGGCTGTCCGGTGACCCCGTAGCCGGCGTAGGAGAGCGGCTCCGCGGGTGCGCCTCCGCCCAGCTCCTCGCTCGCCAGCGCGGTGCCGCGCACGCGCGCGGCGATCTTGGCGAAGGCGACGTCGCGCGCGAAGTCCGGAGAGCCGTGACGCGGCTTCTCGTCGATGAGGTAGGGCGAGAAACCGCAGTCGTCGGTGGAGCCGAGCAGCTCCGCCGGGATGAACCGGGCCGCGCGCACGAGCTGGTCCCGGATCTGCTCGGCGGTCTCGAGCTTCGGGCTCGTGGGCTTCGTGACGCCGAGCAGCACGCGGGGGGCCGCGGTCTCCGCTCGCGAGCGCTGCCGCAGCTGACGGCCGATCAGCCGGGCCACGCGATCCGGATCCTTCTCGCTCGCCGCCTGCACGAGGAAGTAGCCCGCCTCGATCTGGAAGAGCTCGGGAATCAGCTCCGCATAGTCGATGTCGGCGCTGTGCGCGGAGTCGTTGTCGTTGCCGGGACAGGTGTGCACGCCGACCGCGGCGCGCTCCTCGGGAGCGAGCCGTTCGAGCACCCGGTTGATGAGCTCGATGAATCCCCCGAGCGCCTCCGGACCCGCCCAGGGGGCCCGCACGTCGCGGCGCAGCGCCAGCCTCCCCTCGGTGAAGTCGATCGTGACGCGGGAGGCTCCCGCGGCGAAGCAGCGCCTGATGTCCTCGGCGCAGCCGGACACCACGTCGTCGAGGAACACCGCGCGCGTGTACGCGCCGAGACCCTCCGCGGGTACCATGAGCGAGAGCATCGAGGGCGAGATCACGGCCTGCTTCAACGGCAGCGCGGTGAGCGCGCGGGCCGCGGCGACGTCGTCGGCGGCCCAGGCGCGGAAGCGGAACGGGGCTCGCGCGAGGCTCGGGATCACCCGGTGGTGGCCGTCGGCGAAGACCGCGAACACCGGCCCCTCCTCGACGTCGGCGGAGTCGCTGCCCAGCGGATAGCTCGCGAAGCTCTGCCGCCGCTGCTCGCCGTCGCTGATGATCGGCGAGCCGGTGGCGGTCAGCCGCTCGAGCGTGTCGCGCACCGCGCGGTCCTGCTCCTCGCGCAGCTCGGCCTGGGACGTGAGCCCGGTCTCGGCGTCGAGCACCGCCCGCTGCAGCCGGGCCGGACGGGGCAGCGAGCCGACGGGCTCGGTGGGGAGCTCGCCGGCCGGCCAGGGCCCGACCGCGGCCCCGGGGATCGCTCCCGGGGCCGCGGCCGGCTCCTCGCCCGGATTCGGGGGTGTCACGCCACCCCCGCGCCGCTCAGCTCGGCCGCGCGAACGGCCTGCGCCGCCAGCACGAGGTTGGTGAGGCTCGCCACGGTCTCCTCGTAGCCGCGGGTCTTCAGTCCGCAGTCGGGGTTGACCCACAGCTGCTTCCCCGGGATGCGAGCCGCGGCAATCCTGATGAGCTCGGTCTGCTCCTCGACGCTCGGCACGCGCGGCGAGTGGATGTCGTACACGCCCGGGCCGATCCCGCGCGAGTAGCCGTGCTCGCCGAGCGGCTCCACGACGTCCATCCGGCTGCGGGCGGCCTCGATGCTCGTGACATCGGCGTCGAGCCCGTCGACCGCGTCGATGATCTCGCCGAACTCCGAGTAGCAGAGGTGCGTGTGGATCTGCACCTCGGGGGCCGCGCCGCTCGTCGCGAGGCGGAAGGCGCCGACCGACCAGTCGAGGTAGGGCGCCTGGCGCTCGGCGTCGAGCGGCAGCAGCTCGCGCAGCGCCGGCTCGTCGACCTGCACGACCTTGATGCCCGCCGCGACGAGGTCGTCGATCTCGTCGCGCAGTGCGAGCGCCACCTGCGACGCGGTGTCCCCGAGCGGCTGGTCGTCGCGCACGAACGACCAGGCGAGGATCGTGACGGGCCCCGTCAGCATGCCCTTCACGAGGTGATCGGTGAGCGACTGCGCGTAGGACGACCAGGCGACGGTGATGGGTGCGGGACGCGAGACGTCGCCCCACAGGATCGACGGCCGGGTCGCACGCGTGCCGTAGGACTGCACCCAGCCGTGCTCGGTGACCGCGAAGCCGTCGAGGTGCTCGGCGAAGTACTGCACCATGTCGTTGCGCTCGGCCTCGCCGTGCACGAGCACGTCGAGCCCGATCTCCTCCTGCAGCCGGATGACGCGCTCGATCTCCTCGCGCAGGAAGCCGTCGTAGGACTGCTGGTCGATCTCGCCCCTCGTGAACGCGGCACGGGCCTTGCGGATCTCGCCGGTCTGCGGGAACGAGCCGATGGTGGTGGTGGCGAGCTGCGGGATGCCGAGCGCGGCCTGCGCGTCGCGGCGCTCCTGCTCGGGCGCGCGACGCCGGTCGGCCTCGGTCACGGCGGCGACGCGGGACCGGATGCCGTCGACGCGCACGCCGGGGGCGGCAGCGCGATCCGCGAGCACCCGGTCGACCTCGGCCAGCTCGGCTTCGATCGCGGCCGCGCCGTCGGCGAGACCGCGGGCGAGGATCGCCGCCTGCTCGACCTTCTGGTCGGCGAAGGCGAGCCACGAGGCCAGCCGCTCGTCGAGCTTCGACTCGTCCCTCACGTCGTGCGGCACGTGCTGCAGGTTGTTCGAGGTGCCGATCACGGTGTCGATGCCGGCCTGCTGCAGCTGCGCTGCGAGCCCGAAGGCGGCACGCAGATCGGTGCGCCAGATGTTGCGGCCGTCGACGACGCCCGCCACGAGCTGCGTGCCGGCGAAGGCCCGCGCCAGCTCGCCGGACGCGAGCGCGTCCTGCGGCAGCGAGCCGCGCACCAGGTCGGCCTGCACGGCCTCCACCGGCAGCGCGCCGAGGCGCACGAGCGCACGGGACGAGTCGCCGTAGGGGGCGGTGAGCAGGATCCGCGGACGCTGCTCCGAGGCGCCGAGCGCCGCGTAGGCGCGCTCGACCAGCGCGAGCGCCTGCTCCCGCGGCACGGACAGGGAGTCGGAGACGAGCGCGGGCTCGTCGAGCTGCACCCACGTCGCGCCGGCCGCGGCGAGCGCCGCGAGCAGCTGCGCGTAGACCGCCACCACCTCGTCGAGACGGTCGATCGGCCGGAAGCCCTCGCCCGCCTCGTCGGAGGCCTTCGCCAGCAGCAGGAAGGTGACGGGGCCGACGAGCACCGGGCGGGACTCGATGCCCTGCTCTCCCGCCTCGACGAGCTGCGCGACGAGGTCCGCGGGGTTCGCCGCGAGCGGCGTGCGCTCGTCGATCTCGGGCACGCTGTAGTGGTAGTTCGTGTCGAACCACTTGGTCATCTCGAGCGGCTGGTGGTCCTCGTCGCCGCGCGCCAGCGCGAAGTAGGTCGTCAGATCGCTCGCGGCGCCGGCCGCCACGTCGGCGAAGCGATGCGGGATCGCGCCCAGCGCCAGCGTCGCATCGAGCACCTGGTCGTAGAAGCTGAAGCTCTCGGGCACGGCGCCTCCAGACGCCGGCAGGCCGAGCTCGACGAGGCGGGCGCGGGTCGCCGCCCGCAGCTCGCGGGCGGTCTCGACCAGTTCGGCCTCGCTCGTGGTGCCCTTCCAGAAGGACTCGACGGCGCGCTTGAGCTCGCGGCGGCGGCCGAGACGCGGGTAACCGAGGATCGTGGCGTTGGGCAGGGTCGTCGTTGCGGGCATGCGGGTCCTTCGACTCGTGAGCGGGTTGCGGACGCCCGAGGAGCCTCGGGACACCCTCACGGTATCCCGGGCCCCGGACGTCCGTCCCGCATGTTGCGCCGTATGAATGACGAAGTATTACGCCCGCAACGCGGCGATCCGCGCAGCGCTCCCTACTTCGTCTCCGCCCGGTGCAGGAACGCGGCGGTCGCCTCCCGCGTGGTCGTGGCCTTGGGCTGGAACGCCGCCTTGCCGCCCGGCTGCTTCACCCCGGTCGTGATGCCGTTCGCAGCCATCCAGGTGATCTCCCGCGCGAATTTGTGGTTCTTCGGCACATCGGTGAAGGTGCGCGACCCTCCGGTGCTCGGCAGCTCCGTCCGGTACTGCCGGTACATGAAGGCGGCCATCGCCTCGCGCGTGATGCGGTCGCCGGGTGCGAACTTCAGCTTGCCCCGGGGCTGCTTGATGCCGGTCGTCACCCCGTTCTCGTACGCCCACATGATCTGCGTGTAGAACTTGTGGCCGGGCTTGACATCGGTGAAGGGGCTCTTCGCGGGGGCGCGGTAGGTCTCCCCCGACAGGCGGTACAGGAAGGCGGCCATCGCCTCGCGCGACACGTCGCCCTTCGGCACGAACTTCAGCGTGCCGTTCGGCTGGTTCACGCCGGTCGTGACGCCGTTCTGAGCCAGCCAGTTGATGTCGGTGTAGAACTTGTAGCCCTTCGGCACGTCCGTGAAGTCGCGCAGGTCGAAGTTGCCGAGCTTCACCCGCTTCATCAGCTCGATCTTGATGCGCTTCGCCCCGGAGGCCTTCTCGGTGCCGAAGGGGGTGCCGTCGTAGTAGATCTTGAGGCCGTTGGGCAGGTCGGCGCGCAGCGTGTAGGTGCCGGGCTTCGCGTTGAAGTCGTGGTTGCGCAGCGGGTACGAGGCGCTGCTGTCCCCCGAGAACACGGAGTTCGTGACGTTCTTCGTGTTGCCCGACGCGTCGACGAGCATGAGCTTGTAGGTGCCCGCGGCCGTGTAGGGCGAGACCATGCCGACGGAGACGCTGCCGATGTTGGCGTCGATGTCGATGCCGGTCGCGTTGCCGCTCGCGAGATCGATGGGCGCGTTCCCGCCGTTCAGTCCGAGCGCGAGCGGTGCGCTGTAGTACCCGTCGGCATCGTTGATGTCGACCCAGATGTAGTACTTGGCGGCCTTGAGACCGGAGATGGTCCAGTTCTGGGTGCCCGCACCCGCGGCGGTCGGGTTGTAGCTGAACCCCGAGACGCCCGCCTGGTACCGCTTCCCCTGCTTGCCGGGTTCGTTGACGTAGATCGCGAATGCGCGCTTCTGCGCCAGGGTAGTTCCCGCGGCGAAGACCACCTTCCCGCTGATCTGGCGGGTCGCAGCCGCCTCCGCGGTCGGCACCGGCGCGTTCGCCTGCAGGCCTCCGTCCGAGGCCGCCGCGCCGGGAGCACGAGCGCTCAGCCCCTCGTCGACGACCGCCGCGTCGGCGGGATCCTCGAGATCCGCGCCCTCCGCCGCCCCGGCGGCGGGATCCTCGGCCGCGGTCCCCTGCTCGACCGTCTCCTCGACCGTCGCGGCGTCCGGATCCCGATCCTCATCGGCCCAGGCCGCGCCCGCGGGGAGCACGGCGATCGCCGTGAACGCCAGCGCGGCGACCACCCCCATCGCCAGGGCGCGTCCGCGCGAGAACAGGTCGGTCTTCAGCATGACGCTCATGCGTTTCCCCCTCGGTGCCTCGTCGACCGCCCGCGTCGTTCGCGGAAGACGGTCCGATAGCACGCTACCCGACGGATCCGCCGGGCCCAAGCCCGGACGACCGCGTGATCGCGCGCGGCGCACTTGTCCGCGTACGGTCCTGCGGGGTACCTTGAGCGAGGCGGCGCCGCACGGCGTCCGCCGCCGCGAAGAAGGAGGAATCCATGGCCGACAGCACCCCACCCAACGCGCCGGGAACCCGGCGCGTACTCCCCGCGGATTCGAAGCCGGTCGATCCTGATCGCGTGCAGCGGCTGCTCGCGTCGGAGTGGGAGCGCTTCACGTCCTGGTCGCAGGCCTCGGGCGAGCACAACACGCGCGCCGCCGAGACGCTTCCGCTCGGCGTGACCAGTTCGTTCCAGTACTGGGAGCCCTATCCCATCACGATCGAGAAGGCGCGCGGCGCCTGGCTGACGGATGTCGGCGGCAACCGGCTCCTCGATCTCTCGATGGGCTTCGGCGCCGGACTCGTCGGACATCTGAACCCGCTGGTGGTGGAGGCCGTCACGGAGACGCTCGACAACATCGGCACGCTCTTCGTGACCCCCTCGCCGCAGGCCACCGAGATGGCGGAGCGGTTCAAGCAGCGCTTCGATCTCGACATGCTCCGCTTCACCAACTCGGGCACCGAATCCCTGATGTACGCGATCCGCACGGCCCGCGCCTACACCCGGCGCCGCGCGATCGCGAAGATCGAGGGCGGCTACCACGGCGGTTACGACGCGCTGCAGGTGTCGGTGAAGCCGGCCCTGGAGGACATCGGCCCGGCCGATAACCCGATCCCCGACGCCCCCTTCGACGCCATCACCGGCGACGTCTACGTGGTGGCCTACAACGATCTCGGCCAGCTCGAGCGCGCCTTCCGCGAGCACGGCGACGAGATCGCCGCGTTCGTCGTGGAGCCGGTGATCGAGAACCTCGCCATCGTGCTGCCCGACGAGGGCTACCTGGAGGGCGTGCGCGCCCTCTGCGACCAGTACGGCGTCGTGCTCATCTTCGACGAGGTCAAGACCGGCCTCACCGCCGGCCACGGCGGCGCCGCGCAGCGCCTGGGCGTCAAGCCCGATCTCATCACCCTCGCGAAGTCCATCGGCGGCGGCCTGCCGCTCGCCGCGTTCGGCGGCAAGCAGGAGATCATGCAGGTCGTCGTGGACGGCCGCATGGACCACTTCGGCACCTACAACGGCAACGCGCTCGTGATGGCGGCCGCGCGCGCCGTCGACCAGCTCATCACCCCCGAGGCGAGCCAGGGGCTCGAGGACCTGAACAACCGCACCCTCGACACCATCGACTCGATCATCGGCGAGTACGAGCTGCCCGCGCACACCGTGGGTCTCGGTGCGAAGGGCTGCGTCACCTGGTCCACGACGCCCGTGCGCAACTACCGCGACTACAAGGCCACCGACTTCGGCGTGGCCGAGCTCTCCTGGCTGTGGGGTGTGAACCGCGGCGTGCTGACGCCTCCCGGCCTCGATGAGCAGTGGCTCGTCTCGCTCGCGCACACCGAGGACGACATGGGGATCCTCATCGAGGACTTCCGCTCCCTCGCCCAGGAGCTGCGCGCGTAGTCCGTGAGCCTCCCGTCATCCTGCGCGAGCTTGCGAGTCGCGGGATCCAGAGCCTGAGCACTGTGGATCCTGCGACTCGTTCCTCGCGCAGGATGACGGAAATGGACTGTGCCGTGCCCCTCGTCCCGCTTCGCTCACTCGGTCAGCGGGTCGGCGCGGCCGCCCCCTGAGCCTGTCGAAGGGGGCGGCCGATCCCCCACACGACGCCCCTACTCCACGTAGGGCTCGAGCTTCGCCAGCATCTCCGCGGTGACGTAGGCGCGCACGCGCGTGCCCTCCTCGACGTACTCGGTCGACAGCACGCGGTTGCGCTCGTGCATCTCGGCCACGAGTTCGCCGCGGTCGTAGGGGACCACGACGGTGACCTCTCGATCCGGAACCGGCAGCGCTGCGTCGATCCGGCGCCGCAGCTCCTCGATCCCCTCACCCGTGCGGGCCGAGACGAACACGGCGTCCGGCGCCAGGCCGTGCAGCACCATGCGCTGCGACTCGTCGAGCAGGTCGGCCTTGTTGAAGGCCACGAGCTCGGGGATGCCCTGCGCGTCGACCTCGGCGATCACGTCGCGCACGGTGCGCAGCTGCGCCTCGGGATCGGGGTGGGATCCGTCGACCACGTGCAGGATCACGTCGGCCTCGCCCACCTCTTCGAAGGTGGAGCGGAAGGCCTCGACCAGCTGGTGCGGCAGATTGCGCACGAAGCCGACCGTGTCGGCGTAGGTGAAGCGGCGCCCGTCGGCGGTCTCCGCGTGGCGCACGGCGGTGTCGAGCGTGGCGAAGAGCTGGTTCTGCACGAGCTCCTGCGTGCCGGTGAGGCGGTTCAGCAGGCTCGACTTGCCCGCGTTCGTGTAGCCCGCGATCGCCACCGACGGCACCTCGCCGCGCTTGCGGTTGGCGCGCTTGGCATCGCGTGCCGGCGCGAAGCCGGCGATCTGCTTGCGCAGCTTCGCCATGCGCGTGTGGATCTTGCGCCGGTCCAGCTCCATCTTCGTCTCACCGGGACCGCGCGAGCCCATGCCCGCTCCCGCGGAGCCCACCTGGCCGCCCGCCTGGCGCGACATCGACTCGCCCCAGCCGCGCAGGCGGGGCAGCAGGTACTCGAGCTGCGCGAGCTCGACCTGGGCCTTGCCCTCGCGGCTCTTCGCGTGCTGGCTGAAGATGTCGAGGATCACCGCGGTGCGGTCGATCACCTTGACCTTCACCACGTCCTCCAGCGCGCGGCGCTGCGAGGGGGCGAGCTCGGTGTCGGCGATCACCGTGTCGGCGCCGACGGCCGCCACGAGCTCGGCCAGCTCCTGCGCCTTGCCCTTGCCGAGGTAGGTCGCCGGGTCGGGAGTGGCGCGGCGCTGCAGCAGTCCGTCGAGCACGCGGGCGCCCGCCGTCTCGGCGAGCGCGGCGAGCTCGCGCAGGGAGTTCTCGGCGTCCTCGGAGCTGTTGCGGTTGGAGCCGGTGTAGACCCCGATGAGCACGACATTCTCGAGGCGCAGCTGCCGGTACTCGACCTCGGTGACGTCCTCGAGCTCGGTGGAGAGCCCGGCGACGCGCTTCAGCGAGGCGCGATCCTCGCGCTCCATGCGGATCAGCTCGAGGTCCTCCGCGAGCTGATCGTGCTCCTCGTCGCCGAGCGCCTGGGCGCCCTGGCCGAGCAGCTCGGCTCCGCGATCCCGGATCACCGTGGCGGATCCCGATCTCGCGGCGCGGGAGAGCACCCGATCGAGCGGGTCGTCGCTCGCCCGGGGAGTGGTCGTACCGGTGCCTTCGCCCGTCAGGTGCTCGGTCGAGTCGAGCGCGTCGTCGCGCGGCTCGTCGGTTTCGAACGTGCGGGCTGAATCGTCTGTGAAGCGTTTCGTCATCTGGCCTCCAGTGTACGCGGATCCGCGCCGGGCGTGTCGGCCGTTCGCCGTGGGCGCAGACCCCTCCCGCGCGACCGGGGAGACGACCGGCCGCGCGACCCTGCGGGCGAACCGTTGCGCCGGCCGTGCCGACCGCGCGGTCATCTCCCGAGCACGGATCGCGGAAGCAGCGCCGCCCGCAGTCGGGCGCGCCACCCGGTCCGGGAGCGCAGGGCGGCGGTGACGAGCTCCAGCGCGGCGATGAGCGGCTCGGGATCCCGCATGGGGGCGCCCTCCGGCGCCGCCGCGTAGAGCTCCTCGACGACGGCGCGGGCCACACCCGCCGCCTTCTCCTCGGCCGCCCCGCGCCCGGTGCCCCCGTGGGCGGCATCCTCGCGCGCGCCCGCCCCGCCCGCCCGGTCGGCGGCCTCGGCCGCACCGCCCAGCAGTCCGCGCGCGGAGAGGTACTCGACGACGGCCTCGGGCGTGCGCGCCCGTGCCGGGGCCGAATCGGGCAGGTAGACCCCCAGGTCCACCGCGGTGTCCACGAGCTCGGCCCAGGCCTGCGCCGCGGGGGCCTCACCGCGCCCGATGCGACGCCTCCGGAGCATCCGCCGCGCCAGGCGCACGCCCGGGGCGATGCACAGCAGGATCAGGATCAGGCCGACCGCCCCGAGCACGATCCCCGGGGCGAGCGGTGCCGCGTTCGCGGCGCCGTCCGGTGCGTCCGTCGCGGCATCACCGGCGTCGGACTCCTCGGGCTCCCCCGCCTCGTCCGGCTCATCCTCGGTCGGCGTCGACGGATCCGGCTGATCGACGAGCGCCGACGGCCCGTCACCCGTCTCCGCCTCGCCGCGATCCGGCTGACCGGTCTCGGCACGGTATCCCGCGCCTCCCGGTGTCGGCTCGAACGGGACCCACCCGAACCCCTCCACGTGGATCTCGGGCCAGGCGTGCAGCTCGCGCGCCCGCACCGACGTCCATCCCGCTCCGCTCTGACGGGAGACGTACCCCACCGCCACCCGGCTCGGCAGCCCCAGCGAGCGGGCCATGGCCGCGTAGGTGGAGGCGAAGTGCACGCAGTAGCCGGACCGCTGGGCGAGGAAGGCCTCCATCATGGCGTAGGGGTCCTCGGGATCGGCGCCGGGCTCGTAGGGCGCACGCTCGTCGTAGACGAACTCCCCCGAGCGGAACCATCCCTCGAGCAGGCTCGCGGCGATCAATCGCCGATTCGCCTCGGCGTCGACCTCCCGCGACGGACCGGACACCACGACGGCCTCACCGTCGATCATGTACCCCGCGTCCGTGCCGGCGACCCCGCCGCCCGAACCGTCGCTCCGGGAGAACGTCGCGGGCGAACCGGGGTCGAGGGAGGACAGGTAGGAGGCGGTCGGCCCCGCGCCCGGCTCGGACGAGGCGGTCCCCTCGGGATCCAAGGGCGCCGTAGCCTCGCGCGCCGCTGCCGTGATCGCGTCGGGGATTCCCTCGGGCAGCGCGAGATAGCGATCGGGATCCGTCAACTCATCCGCGCCGGAGCTTCTGACCGGGTTCCCCGAGGCGTCGAACGCGAACGGGTTCTCGATGAACACGCGGTATCCGTCGCCCGGACGCGTCAGCGCCGTCTCTGAGCGCGCCGTCGCGGAACCGGCGATCCAGCTCCACTGCGAGGGATCGAAGGATCCGCCGGAGGCTTCGACGCGCGCCGCCCGCGACGGCATCGGCAGCCACGAGCTGAGGAGCCCCTTGACCCGGATGGAGACGAACGACTCGGCCCCGAACGGCCCGGTGGACGTCCCCATCTCCTCGGAGGCGGCCGCTCGTGCCGACCCCACGTTCGCCCCGCTCGCGTCGAAGGCGTCCTCGGGCAGCCAGGTCCCCTGGTCGAAATCCGAGAGCACGGCCAGCGTGAATCGCGCCGTGCTGTTCCCGAAGCCATCGCTGTCGGTGCTCCCCCGGTACTCGAACGCGACCGTGCCGCTGCGCTCCTGCAGATCCCGTGCCAGCGCGATCGTGACGTCCGGCACGCCCGACGAGACCGGGGAGACCGAGACCGCGGCGGAGTTCCAGACCCGGTCCGGGGCCGGGGGCAGGGCCGCGACCAGCCCGGCGGCGAGCGCGAGCGCGAGGCCGGTCGCCGCGATCCCCCGCCAACGGCCGACCGATGGCGGGGCACCCGTCCACAGGAGCAGGAGTAGCAGCGCACCCGTCCACAGCAGCTGCGGCGCCGGGACGCGCAGCGAGGTCACCGCCACGGGCGCGAGCAGGAGCACCGCCGGGATGATCCCGGATGCGAAGTAGAGGCCGAAGCGGATGAGCAGCAGCGAGGACAGGGCCAGCCCCGCGAACCACGCAGACAGCACGACGTCGAGCAGGGCCCCCGACAGTTCGAGCGGCGGAACGCCCTCGGACACCGCGAGCCACGTCTCCTGGATGAGCCGCAGGGGCTCCCGGAACCACCCCCGCAATCGGCCGTCCTGCAGCATCGACCAGGCGAGCAGGCCGGCGCCCGCGACGACGCCGATCGCCCATGCCCGAAGCCTCAGAGCGGGCCGGACGATCTGCACCGCGCCGCCCACGAGCACCACCGCGGCCATCGAGCCCAGCGCCCGCCACGTCCAGGCGCCGCCGACGAAGACCTCCCGCAGTCCGATCAGGCCCACGATCCACAGCGCGCACAGCAGCGCGGCCCCGACGAGCGGCCGCCACGTTCTCGGGGCGCGGGTGTCACCCATGGCGCGTCCCTCGGCCCCGGGGCGCCGCCATCGCCGTCGCCGCCGTCGGCCCGTTCGTCGCCGAGGCGGTCCGAGCCGTCCCCGCCGGAACGACTCGTGAGGTCGTCTCGTCGGCCCGGCGGGCCCGCACGAGCTCCCATCCCGGGGGAAGTGCGGTGCGGGGACCCGGGTCCCGGCCTCCCGCCGAGACCGCGACCACGATCCCCGCCGAGGAGCGCGAGGCGAGCGCCGCGACCGCGGGAGTGACCGCGCCGGTGACGATCGCAGTGGGCCGGAACGCGGGTGAGCCGATCCCTCCGTCGCCGGATCGGGCCGGATCGCTCGCAGGCTCCGCCCGCGCGAGGGCGCGGAGCGCATCCGCGACGGAGGAGGTCGAGCGCTCGATCACCGGCGCGCCGCCCGCGCTCCTCACTGTGCACAGCGTCACGGCGACCCGACGACCGTCTCCGCCGCGCGCGCCACCGGGTCCCGCGCGCAGCGTCACGAGTGTCGCAGCGAGCGAGACCGCGTGCTCGAAGTCCGCGTGCTCGGCCTCCGCGCCGGGCCCTCGATACGCGCCGGGATCCAGCATCAGCGCTATCGCGAGCTGCTCCCCCGCGCCGTGCTCCGGGACGTTGACGAGCAGCCGATCCTGCCTGGCGCTCTGCTTCCAGTGGACGCGACGCGGCGGGTCCCCGGCACGATACTCCCGCAGCCCGCCCCCGGCCTCCTCGGCGCTGCCTCCACCGCGTCCGCTCCCCGACGCGGAGTCGGCGGCCGGTCCCGAGGCCGCGCCGCGCGCGCCGGCCCGCCCCGCGAGCCCGGGCGGCAGGTGCTCGGCCGGCAGCAGCGTCGGCAGCACGAGCACCTCGGTGCGCGCGCCGAGCGGGATCCTGACCCTCGCGATCCCCCAGGGGTCGGAGACGACGAGCGCCGAGGCCGCGAGCGGAAGCGGGCCGCGCCGCTCGGCCGACCACTCCGCGGTCTGCCGCGCCTCCCCGAGACGGGGCAGCAGGAGCGGCAGGATCCGGCCGCCGTGCGGCCCCTCCCACATCAGTTCGGCGCTCTGCGAGAAGGGCAGGCCGTGCCGCACGGAGGCGGTCGTCGTCACCGTGTCGCCCACGGCCGGGGTGAGCAGGTCGCTCGAGACCTCGGCTCGAGCGCGCATGCGCATGCGGATGAGCACCAGCCAGGCGAGAGCCACCACGAGCACCGCCGCGACGAGCGCCGCGAGGGCCAGCAGATCCCGCAGCCGCACCGCGGCCCAGAGCGCGCAGACGGCGGCCGCGAGCACGAGCAGCGCCAGGCCGCGCCGGGTGAGGCTCAGCCGGATCGCGCCCGGCTGCCGCGGCCGGCCGGTCATGGCAAGCCGGGGACCGGAGTGCGGGCGACCACGTCGCGAACGACCCCGGCGGCCGTGGCGAGCGCGTCGGCGGCGGAGGCGTGCAGATCGCCCGTGACGATGCGATGCGAGAGCACGATCCCGGCCATCGCCGCCACGTCGTCCGGGGAGGCGTAGGCGCGGCCCGACATCGCCGCCCTCGCCCTGGCCATGTGCGCCAGGTGCAGCGAGGCCCGCGGGCTCGCCCCGTGGGCGATCCCCGGATGCTCGCGCGTGGCCGACACGATCGTCACCAGGTAGCGCGCCACCTCCGGCGCCAGGTGCACGCGGGACACCGCACGTCTCGCGGCGACGACCCGGTCGAGCGGCACGACCGCGTCGACCTCGGCGAGCACACCCTCGGCCGGGTGCGGGCCGAGCAGCGAGACCTCCGCCTCCAGTGACGGATAGCCCAGGGAGATGCGCGTCATGAAGCGGTCCCGCTGCGCCTCGGGCAGTGGGAAGGTGCCCTCCATGTCCTGCGGATTCTGCGTGGCGACCACCATGAACGGGTTCGGCAGCGGATAGGTGGTGCCGTCCACCGTCACCCGCGCCTCGCCCATCGCCTCGAGCAGGGCCGACTGGGTCTTGGGCGTGGAGCGGTTGACCTCGTCGGCGACGACGACGTTGGCGAAGATCGGACCGTCGTGGAACCGGAACTCCTTCGTGGACTGGTCGAAGACCGACACGCCGGTGACATCGGTGGGCAGCAGGTCGGAGGTGAACTGGATGCGCGCCGCATGCGCGCCGAAGCTGCGCGCGAGTGCCGAAGCCAGAGTGGTCTTGCCCACTCCCGGCACGTCCTCGATGAGCAGGTGCCCGCCCGCGAGCAGGGTGGCCACCGCCGCGTCGATCTCGAGGGCCTTGCCCACCACGGCCTTGCCGACCTCGTCGGCGATCCCGCGCGCGATCGCCGCGACGGCCTCCGCCTCTTGTGCCGTCGTCTGCGTCATCGGTCCCGCCATCAGTCCTGTCGTCCGCGCCGGAGCCGTGGGACGGTCGGCGCTGTCTGTCCCTCTATGCTCCCACGCTCCGCCGAGAACACGCCGCGCGGCCGCGCGGCGGCGGCCATCGGCGTGCGGGCACCCCTGCGCCTGGAATACTTGAGGGGTGACGCAGCACTACTTCTCAGAGACGCCCGCGGGCGAGTATCGGGCCCGGGAGATCGAGGTGCGCCTCGCGGGGGCGCCCCGCACCGTCCTCACCGCCGGCGGCGTCTTCAGCCCCGAGCACCTCGACCGGGGCACCGCGGTGCTGCTGCGATCGCTCGAGGATACGGGCGAGGGCTCGGGCCCGATCCTCGATATCGGCTGCGGGTGGGGGCCGATCGCGCTGGACGCCGCGCTGCGCGCGCCCGAGCGGGAGGTGTGGGCCATCGACGTCAACGAGCGGTCGCGGGAGCTCACCCGCACGAACGCGGCGCGTCTCGGCCTCGCGAATGTGCGCGTCGGGAGCCCGGACGACGTGCCCGCGGAGCTGCGGTTCACCGACATGCGCTCGAACCCCCCGATCCGCGTGGGCAAGGACGTGCTGCACGGGATCCTGCGGCAGTGGCTCCCCCGGCTCGCCGACGGCGGCACGGCGCGTCTCGTGGTGGCGAAGCACCTCGGGGCCGACTCGCTGCAACGCTGGATCGCCGCGGAGTTCCCCGAGCTGGAGGTGGATCGCGCGGCCCGGGACAAGGGCTTCCACGTGATCCGCGCCCGGCGCTGAGGGCGCCCGCCTCTCTCTTTCTCTCTCCCCCCACCGGAAGACATCTTCGCGCGCCAGTAGTTGTCAGCAAAACCTCCGTTTCATAGCAACTACTGACGCGCGAAGATCGGGAGGCTGGGGGTGGGATCGACGCGTCTCAGATTTCGTAGACACCTGTCCACGAAAGCTGCTAGCCTGAGGCCATGGGCGAGCAGGCACCGCAGGAGGACGCCCGGAGGCGGGCGAAGCGCTCGAACGATCCGCGGGCGGAGCGCGTGCGGAACGACCTCTTCGCCGCCGCGGAGCGCATGGGCCTCCAGGGCCTGCCCATCTCGGTGAGCTCGCTCGTGCAGCAGGCCGGCGTGAGCCGATCCGCGTTCTACGTGCACTTCGCGGATCTCGGCGACTTCGCCCTCCGCCTGCAGCAGCTCCACTTCGATGCGATCGCGCAGGCCGCCGAAGCGGATCTCCTCTCGGATCCCGGGGCCGCGATGCTGCAGTCGCAGCGCGACCTCGTCGCCCACTTCGCCGCCAATCGCGATCTGTACCGGCTCGCGTTCTCGGTCGCCGGCACCACCGGCATCGGCGAGGACACCGCGGCCGCGCTCGAGCGGGCGATCCGTCGGCACATCGACCTCTTCTGCTCGCCGCCCCCGGGCATCCGACCGGATCTCGCGTCCGCCTACATCGCGGGTGCCGCCACCAATCTCATCGCCGCGTGGCTGCTCGGCACGGCCTCGGTCGACGAGGAGACGCTGGCGCAGCACCTCTTCGCGCTCATGCCGCCGTGGATGCACGACGGCGGGCGCGCACAGCCCCCGTCGGCCAGCGGGCGACGGGCCCCGGAGAAAGGAACGAATCGGTGAAAGCTTCAATCGTCAGGGAACTCGGCTCGGGCTTCGAGATCGCGGAGGTCGATCTCGCCGCACCGACGGGCCGCGAGGTGCGGGTCGAGGTGCGGGCGTCCGGCCTGTGCCACTCCGACGAGCTCGCGGCCAATCACGATCTCGGCTACGCGGCCCCGATGGTGCTCGGCCACGAGGTCGCGGGCGTCGTCGCGGAGATCGGGCCGGAGGTGACGCAGTTCGCGGTGGGCGACCACGTCGTCGGGTGCCTGGTGCAGTACTGCGGCACCTGCAAGAACTGCATCGCGGGCCGCACCACCATCTGCCTGCACCCCGACGCGACTCTGCGGGCACCCGGAGAGGCGCCCCGCATCTCCGAGAACGGGGCGCCCGTGGCGCAGGGCATGGGGCTCGGCGGCTTCGCCCAGCAGGTGCTCGTGCACGAGAACCAGCTCGCGCCCGTGCCGGAGGAGATGCCGTGGCCGCAGGCCGCGCTCCTCGGCTGCGGCGTGGTGACGGGCGCCGGAGCGGTGCTGAACACCGCGGACGTGCAGCCCTCCGACACGGTCGTGGTGATCGGCCTCGGCGGGGTCGGCCTCAACGCGATCAACGGAGCGGTCACCGCGGGGGCCGCCACCATCATCGCCGTGGACATCGCGGACGACAAGCTCGAGCGCGCCAAGGCCTTCGGCGCCACCCACGTGATCGACTCCACGCAGACGGATCCCGTCGCCGAGGTGCGGGAGATCACCGGCAGCGGCGCCGACGCCGTGTTCGACTTCGTCGGTGTGGGAGCGGTCACCGAGCAGGCCCTCGAGATGGTGGCGCCCGGCGGCGGCCTCTACCTCATCGGCGTGCTCGATCCCGCCGCGACGCTCTCGATCTCCTCGATCGGCATGCTCACCGGCAGGAAGCGCATCGAAGGCGTGTACATGGGCTCGACGAACGCCAAGCGGGACATCCCGCTCTACGCGAAGCTGTACCTCGAGGGCCGCTTCGAGCTCGACTCGCTGGTGTCGAAGGAGATCTCGCTCTCCGAGATCGACGAGGGCTACGCCTCGCTCAAGGATCCGAAGATCGCTCGCGTGGTGGTCACGGACCTGTCGTAGCGCAAGCGATGCTCCGCCGAGTCGCCGCTCGGCGGAGCACGGCGGGCGCCGTCGTGCCGGGCGGGGTCCGGACTCGCCGCGCGCCTCGAGGTATGGATCCCGCGATTCGCTCCGCTCACGCAGGATGACTTCAAAGCGGGCCCGGGCCGGCCTACGGCAGCTCGATCTCCCCGGAGTACACGAGCTCCGCGGGGCCGTTCAGCGACACGTGCTCCCCCTCCTCGGTGGGGAACATGCGCACGGCCAGACGGCCGCCGGGCACCTCGACGCTCCAGTGGTTCGGCATGCCCGCTCCGCCCCAGTGGCGGAAGGCGAGCGCGGCCGCCGCAGTGCCCGTGCCGCAGGAGAGCGTCTCGCCGACGCCCCGCTCGTGCACGCGCATGCGGATGCGCGCCACGCCGTCCTTCACCAGCGGCTCCTCGGGCACGACGAACTCGATGTTCGCACCCTCGGCGGGTGCGGGATCGAGCGCCGGGGCGCGGTGCAGGTCGAGGCCCTCGAGCTCGCCGACGTGCGCGAGGGCGGCGACCACGTGCGGATTGCCGAGGTCGATCCCGAGCCCCGGGCGCGCCACGTCGAGGCCGTGCGCCGCCACGAGCCGCTCCTCCGCGAGGCGCCAGCGGCCGAGATCCACCGTGTAGCCCGAGACCCCCGCGAGCACGTCCTTGACGCCGGCTCGCGTGCCGATGGGCAGCGTGTCGCGGCGCTCGGGCGCGACGAGCCCCTCGGAGATGAGATAGTGCGCGTAGACGCGGATCCCGTTGCCGCACATCTCCGCGGGGGTGCCGTCGGCGTTCCAGTAGTCCATGAACCACTCGGCCTCGGGCTCCTCATCGAGGATCGCGTCACCCTCGGGAATCGCGCGGGAGCGCACGGCGCGGATCACGCCGTCGGCGCCGATGCCGAAGCGGCGATCGCAGAGGAAGCGGATCTGCTCGGGCGTGAGTGCGCGCTCCCCCTCGGGGTCGGTGAAGAGCACGAAGTCGTTGCCCGTGCCGTGGCCCTTGGTGAAGGAGAGCGTGGTCATTGCTCCAGTCTACGGGCGCACGGCGCGCGGCCGATGCCCTCGCCGCGCCGGTCGGGTGCGCTCGCGAGGGAGTAGAGCCAGCCGCGGTGCCCGTCGTAGCCCGCCATCACCGGCCCGATCACCCGGCTGCACGCTCGACTTGCGGGCGATGTCGGCGCGCGGGTCGTTCCACGGACGGGTCAGCCCTCAGACCTCCCACAGCGCCGCCACGGCGTCCTCGTCCGCCGCCGCGAACTTGCGGATCGCGAAGCCGCGCCGCCCGCCGTCACGGCGCGCCGTCCTCGACGGCCGCGGCGTCGATCCACTCGACTCCGGGGTAGCGCTTGAACCAGCTCACCTGACGGCGCGCATAGCGCCTGGTGAGGGCCTGGGTCTCTGCGATCGCCTCCGCCTCCGTCATGCGTCCCTCGAGCTGCGCGAGCGCCTGGGCGTAGCCGATCGCGCGGCTCGCGGTCCTCCCTTCCCGCAGGCCGTCCGGGATCAGCCCGCGCACCTCGTCGAGCAGACCGCCGGCCCACATCCGCTCGACGCGCCGGTCGAGCCGCTCGACGAGCACGGCGCGCTCGCAGCGCACGCCGAGGATGCTGGTGCCGGGGCGCCACAGCCGCGGTTCCTCGGGCAGCGTCACCTGCGCATCGCCGCCGAGCAGCGCCACTTCGAGGGCGCGCACCACACGGCGCGGGTTGCGGGTGTCGACGGCGTCCGCGGTCTCGGGGCTCACCGCGCGCAGCCGCTCGAGCAGCGATTCGACGCCCTCGTCCTCGAGTTCCGACTCGAGGTGGGCTCGCAGCGCCTCGTCGCGCGGCGGGAAGCGGAAGTCGAAGAGCACACTCGAGACGTAGAGCCCCGAGCCGCCGACCAGGATGACATCGGAGCCGCTCGCCGCGAGCTGCTCGATCACCGATCGTGCGAGCGACTGGTACCAGGCGACCGCGGCCTCCTCACCCGGTTCGAGCACGTCGAAGAGGTGATGCGGGATCCCGCGCCGCTCGCGAAGCGGCAGCTTCGCCGTCCCGATGTCCATGCCCCGGTACAGCTGCATCGCATCGGCGTTGACGATCTCCACCCGTCGGCCGGCCGAGGCCAGCTCCTCGGCGAGGTCGAGCGACAGCGCCGATTTGCCCGCGCCCGTCGCACCGACGATCGCCCACAGACGCGGCTCGGGAGCGCCGGGGAGTGCTGACCGCGCCACGTCAGCGCGTGGTGATGGTGCGGATGGTCGGCATGCCGAGGCCGACGGACTTCGGGGTGCCGGCGGCGGGCGCGGGTACGCCGCAGCTGTCGGCCTGGCGGCGGTCCCAGGCGTCGCCGGCGCGGGTGCGGCGCACGTCGTACACGTCGGGCGCGCCCGCGGCGTCGGACGGAGCGGCGGCGTCGGCGATCAGGAAGTGCGGTGCGGCCTCGGATACCCGCACGGTCACCACGTCGCCCGGCCGGGGCTCCTCCGCGCCCTCGGGCACGGCGAAGTGCACCAGGCGGTTGTCCTCGGCGCGGCCCGAGAGGCGGCGGGTCTCCGCGTCCTTCTTGCCCTCGCCGACCGACACGAGCACGTCGACAGTGCGGCCGATCTGCGCCTGGTTCTCCTCGAGCGAGATGCGCTCCTGCAGCGCCATCAGCCGCTCGTAGCGCTCCTGCACGACCGCCTTCGGGATCTGATGCTCCATGGTGGCCGCGGGGGTGCCCGGGCGGATCGAGTACTGGAAGGTGAAGGCGCTGGAGAACCGGGACTGCTCCACCACCCGCAGCGTGTCCTCGAAGTCCTCGTCCGTCTCTCCGGGGAAGCCGACGATGATATCGGTGGTGATCGCGGCGTGCGGGATCCGCTCGCGGACGGCGTCGAGGATGCCGAGGAACTTCTTGGAGCGGTAGGAGCGACGCATGGCCTTGAGGATCGTGTCGGAGCCCGACTGCAACGGCATGTGCAGCTGCGGCATGACGTTGGGGGTCTCGGCCATCGCGGCGATCACATCCTCGGTGAAGGCGGCGGGGTGGGGGCTCGTGAAGCGCACGCGCTCCAGCCCATCGATCTCGCCCATGGCGCGCAACAGCTTGCCGAAGGCCTGCCGGTCTCCGAACTCGACGCCGTAGGTGTTGACGTTCTGCCCGAGGAGGGTGACCTCGATGGCGCCGTCGTCGACGAGCGCCTGCACCTCCGCCAGCACGTCGCCCGGGCGGCGGTCCTTCTCCTTGCCCCGCAACGAGGGCACGATGCAGAAGGTGCAGGTGTTGTTGCACCCGACCGAGATCGACACCCAGCCGCTCGATGCCGAGTCGCGCTTCGTGGGCAGCGTCGAGGGGAAGATCTCGAGCGCCTCGAGGATCTCGACCTGGGCCTCGGCGTTGTGCCTCGCGCGCTCCAGCAGCTGCGGCAGCGAGCCCATGTTGTGGGTGCCGAAGACCACGTCGACCCAGGGGGCCTTCTCGACGATGGTGCCCTGGTCTTTCTGGGCGAGGCAGCCGCCGACCGCGATCTGCATGCCCTCGCGCTCGCGTTTCACGCCGGCGAGGTGGCCGAGGTTGCCGTAGAGCTTGTTGGCGGCGTTCTCACGCACGGCGCAGGTGTTGATGACGACGACGTCGGCGTGCTCGGGATCGTCAGCGGGCACGTAGCCGGCGGCCTCGAGGGAGCCCGACATACGCTCCGAGTCGTGCACGTTCATCTGGCAGCCGAGCGTGCGCACCGTGTAGCTCCGGGGGCTTCCATCGGGCCGCAGTGCGGCGGGCGACGGCGCGATCGCGGTGGGTTCGGCGGTTGCGAGACTCATGCGTTCCAGTTTACCGACGCGCGGCCGCGCCGTTCGCCGCCCGCCGCGCTAGCGGAAGCGCACCCCGCCGCCCGGCCCGCCGCTCCGCGAGGCTCCGTCGAGCGCCTCGCGCGCCGCGCGCATGGCCGGCTCGCCCGACCAGCCCCGCCGGGCGAGGAATCCGAGCAGGCGCCGTTCCGCCGTCTGGCGGTCGAGACCCGCCAGCTTGCGGGCGCGATCCTGCGCGGTCTCGCGCAGGATCACGAACTCCTCGTCGGCATCGAGCTCGCCCACGGCCTCATCGATGACCGCGTCCGGCAGTCTGCGCTCGCGCAGCTTCAACCGGATCTGGGATCGGCTTGCGCGCTTGGTGTCGCGCAGCTTCTCGGTGAGCACGCGGGCGAGCCCGAGGTCGTCGAGGTAGTGGCTGCTCTCGAACTCGGCGACGACCTGCTCCACCTCGTGGGGGTCGTGCTCGAGTCGCAGCAGCTCGTCCCGGAGCTCGCCGCTCGACCGCGCGCGCCGCGCGAGGATCCGCACCCCGTCCTCGGTGGCGGAGGGGCCCTCGCGTTCACTCGCGCACTGTTCCCCCTCCTCACGGGAGAGACTCCCGAAACCGGTCGAGATCGCCGCGGCGGCGCCGGTGACACCTCCGTGCCGGGTCGCAGCACCGGCGGCGTCGATGTCGGACCCGTCGGGTTCGGTGCCGAAGGGTTCGGCTCCGTCGATGTCGGCCCCGTCGGGTTCGGTGCCGACAGGTTCGATCGGTGCGCCGACGGCCGAAGCGCCGGTGGCAGCGGCCCGCGTGCCCCCGGCATCGGCCCGAGTGTCTGCAGAGTCGACCGAAGCGTCCGCAGAGCCGGCTCCGCCCGCAGCTCCCCCTGGAGCGTCCCACGCGCGTCGCTTGAGCAACGCGCGCAGCTCGATCACCTCGGCGAGATCGCCGCGATCCTCGGCCGCCTCGGCGGAGCGTTCACCGGGCTCCGGCAGAAACCGAACCGCCACGGGATCAGGCGCTCGCGCGCTGCTGCGTCTCGGACACCGGGCTGACCGGGGCGACCGGCGCATCCGCCTGCGGTTCCTCCTCGCCGCGTCCGTTCACGCCGAGCTTCGTGAGGATCTTCTCCTCGATCTCGGAGGCGACCTCGGGGTGCTGGATGAGGAAGCGACGCGCGTTCTCCATGCCCTGCCCCAGCTGATCGCCGTCGTACGTGAACCAGGC
This sequence comes from Leucobacter sp., assembly GCF_053528595.1. Classification (NCBI taxonomy): domain Bacteria; kingdom Bacillati; phylum Actinomycetota; class Actinomycetes; order Micrococcales; family Microbacteriaceae; genus Leucobacter; species Leucobacter sp. The sequence goes on from NZ_JAIVPF010000086.1 coordinate 117,035, forward strand.
GCCGCTCTTCTTGATGAAACCGTGCTCGACGCCGTAGTCGATGAGCGACCCCTCCCGGGAGATGCCCACGCCGTAGAGGATGTCGAACTCGGCCTGCTTGAAGGGCGGAGCCATCTTGTTCTTGACCACCTTGACGCGGGTCCGGTTGCCCACCGCATCGGTGCCGTCCTTCAGCGTCTGGATGCGACGGATATCGAGTCGCACCGAGGCGTAGAACTTGAGCGCCTTTCCGCCGGACGTGGTCTCCGGGCTGCCGAAGAACACGCCGACCTTCTCGCGCAGCTGATTGATGAAGATGCACGTGGTCTTCGTGGCGTTGAGGCTGCCGGTGATCTTGCGCAGCGCCTGCGACATGAGCCGGGCCTGCAGACCGACGTGGCTGTCGCCCATCTCGCCATCGATCTCGGCCTTCGGCACGAGCGCCGCGACCGAGTCGATGACGACCAGGTCGACGGAGCCGGAGCGGATGAGCATGTCGGCGATCTCGAGCGCCTGTTCGCCGGTGTCGGGCTGCGCGACCAGCAGGGCGTCGATGTCGACCCCCAGCTTCTTCGCGTACTCGGGATCGAGCGCGTGCTCGGCGTCGATGAAGGCGGCGATGCCCCCGGCGCGCTGCGCGTTCGCAATGGCGTGGAGCGTGAGCGTCGTCTTGCCCGAGGACTCGGGGCCGTAGATCTCGATGATGCGGCCGCGCGGCAGCCCGCCGATACCGAGGGCGACGTCGAGCGCGACCGACCCGGTGGGGATCACCTCGACGGGCGCGCGCTCGACGCTGCCCATGCGCATGATCGCGCCCTTGCCGAAGTTCTTGTCGATCTGCGCGAGTGCGGCTTCGAGCGCCTTCTCGCGATCCTTGGGTGCTGCCATGGTCCTGCTCCTTCGTGTGTGCGCGGTCGCGCCGCTGGGTTGCTGCCTACCGACTGTCTTGACCCCGAGGCGGGGCAGACAAGGCATCGATGGCCGACTGCTTCACACCCTAGGAGGAACCACCGACACTGACGGGTCGAGCGGTCGATCTGTGGATGAGAGAGCGGTTCAACTCACCTGTGCACGAAGATAGCACCTTTCGAACACATATTCGAAGGATTCGGATCCGCGTGTCGCGGTCGCACCGCGCTCACTCACGGGGATCGCGCAGGCCGCGGCCGTAGCGACGATGCTCGGGCACCCCGAGGTCGACGCAGAGCGCCTCCCAGACCGCTCGCGCGGCGACGCCTCGCTCGAGGGCCTCGTTCGCCGTCCCGCCGAGCGCCGCGAGCCAGTGGTCGCGCAACAGCACACCCGCGTAGTCCTCGCCGAACTCGGCGACGCACGCCCGCCGGAACTCGCTCAACCGCACGACGACATCACCCCCGGGAAACGGCGAAGCGCCCGACCCGCGAGGGTCGGGCGCCGGGACCGCGCGCAGTCCGCGCGGAAGCCTGCTCGTCGCACCGGGTCAGGATACGAGCTCGGGCGCATACCCCGAGACCAGATCCGCCGGAATCGTGTCGGGCACGCGATCGGTCAGCGGGATCGAGAGACCCTCGACCACCGCGAGACGCTCGCTCACCTCACCCATGATCACCGAGAGCGGGGTGTCCAGCGCATCGGCGACCGCGGCGAGAATCTCGCTCGAGGCCTCCTTCTGACCGCGCTCCACCTCGCTCAGATATCCCAGCGCGACACTCGCCTCCCCGGCCACCTGACGCAGCGTGCGGCCCTTCTGCAGACGGAAGTCACGCAGCACGTCGCCGATCTCCTGACGCATCAGCACCATGTGGGCCCTCCTTCACTCGCACGACCGGGGCCGTGCCTCCACCATACCCGCTCGCAAGCGGGATTGCCGCTGCGGGAACACCGTCCAGTCTGATCGGTGTCACTGAGAGTAACCCCGAGGTTAGCGGGTCTATTCCTGAAACTTCGCTGAACTTGAGTCGAGTCGACTCAGATTTTGGTGAGATCGGACGTCTCGGCGGCCAGGAACTCCAGCGCCGCGTGCACGGCGGCCTGGCGGATCGCGGCCCGATCCCCCGTGAACGCGAAGCGCTTCGCACGCGTCCGATCCCCCGCGCTCACCGCGATCCAGACCGTGCCCGCGGGCTGTCCGGTCTGCGGATCCGGGTCGGGACCCGCCACCCCGGTCGTGGAGACGCCGATGTCGGCGGGCGTCGCCGGAGAGCCGCCGTCATCCGCGGGTACCGCGCACGCCGCGCGCACTCCCGCGGCCATCTGCATCGCGACCTGCTCGTCCACCGGCCCGTTCTCCCGCAGCAGGTCGAGATCGACGCCCAGCAGCGAGTGCTTCAACCAGGTGTCGTAGGCGACGATCCCGCCGGACAGGGCCCGTGAGGCCCCCGGTATCTTCACCAGCGCGTCTGCCAGCAACCCTCCGGTGAGGGACTCCGCGACCGCGATGCGGAGCCCGCGCGCGGCGGCCCACTCGATGGCTCCCGCCGCGAGCGCCCGCTCGGCGACGAGCGGCACCCCGTCGGGCTGCTCGAGCCCGCCCGTCACCGGGCGCCCCGCCGCGCGCGCACGAAGCCGAGGACGTAGTCGACGCCGCTCAGGATCGTGAGCAGCACCGCGATGGTCATCGTCACGACGTTGGCCCAGTAGGCGATCGGAGCGGCCGGTCCGAGCACGCTCGCGAGGGGCAGGAGCGCCAGGGTGATCGCGACCGACTGGGCGACGGTCTTGAGCTTGCCCATCCACGCCGCCGCGACCACCACGTCGTGAGCGATCATGAGGCGGTGGATCGTGATGCCGATCTCGCGTACGAGCACGACGACGGTCACCCACCAGGGCAGCTCGCCGAGGATCGAGAGGCCCACGAGCGCGGAGCCCGTGAGGAACTTGTCGGCGATCGGGTCGAGCAGCTTGCCCAGATCGGTGATCAGGCCGCGGGATCGCGCGAGATACCCGTCCCACGCGTCGGTGGCGATGGCCACGACGAAGAACACCGCCGCAGCCCAGCGCCACGGTCCGTTCGCGCCGTCATCGGCGAGCAGCATCCACACGAAGAAGGGGGTCGCGACGATGCGCGCGGTGGTGATGACATTGGGCGCGTTCCAGTTGCCCGGCTTCGCCGGTGCCGGCCCCGCGCTCTCGCTGCTCGTCATCAGTCCCGCCCCGTCAGCTGCCACGCGTCTTCGTCGTCGTCGCCCTCGACCTCATCGAGGCCGGCCTGGTACTGGGCGATCGGGTCGTCGTATCGCGCATCGCCGAATCCGTCGGACTCCGTCAGCGGTTCGAGCACGTCCGTGGCGGACTCCTCGACGGCCGGCTGCGCCCGCTCGGCCGCCGGAGGCTCCACCTGCTGCGGCAGCACCTGGGTGGCGGGAGGCGCGACCGGCGGCGCGAAGGCCGCGGCTGCGGGGCCCGCCGGCGAGCCGCCCTTGATGCGGGCGATCACCTCGGGCAGCTGCTCGGGAGTCACGAGCACGTCGCGCGCCTTCGACCCCTCCGAGGGGCCGACGATGTCGCGGGACTCCATGAGGTCCATGAGGCGACCGGCCTTCGCGAACCCGACGCGCAGCTTGCGCTGCAGCATCGAGGTCGAGCCGAACTGCGACGTGACCACGAGATCGATCGCGGCGAGCAGCACCTCGAGATCGTCTCCGATGTCCTCGTCGATCTCCTTCTTCTCGGCCGCCTGCGCCACGTCGGCCCGGTACTCGGGCTGGGCCTGGGCCTTGACGTGGCTGACCACCTGGGCGATCTCGGCTTCGCCGACCCAGGCGCCCTGCACGCGCATCGGCGTCGACTCCCCGTTGAGCAGCAGCAGGCCGTCGCCCTGGCCGATCAGCCGCTCCGCGCCCACCTCGTCGAGGATGACGCGCGAATCGGTGCCCGAGGCCACGGCGAAGGCGTAGCGGCTCGGCACGTTCGACTTGATGACGCCGGTGACCACGTTGACCGAGGGCCGCTGCGTGGCGAGGACGAGGTGGATGCCCGCGGCGCGGGCGAGCTGCGTGATGCGCTGGATCGAGTCCTCGACGTCGCGCGGCGCGACGAGCATGAGGTCGGCGAGCTCGTCGACCACCACGAGCAGGTACGGGTACGGCTTGAGCACGCGCTGGCTGCCCTCGGGCAGCACGATGGAGCCGGAGCGCACGGCCTCGTTGAAGTCGTCGATATGGCGGAAGCCGAAGCTCGCCAGATCGTCGTAGCGCATGTCCATCTCCTTCACGACCCACTGCAGCGCCTCGGCCGCCTTCTTGGGGTTCGTGATGATGGGGGTGATCAGGTGCGGCACGCCCTGGTAGACGGTGAGCTCGACCCGCTTCGGGTCGACCAGCACCATGCGCACCTCGGCCGGCGTCGCGCGCATGAGGATGCTCGTGATCATCGAGTTGATGAAGCTCGACTTGCCGGAGCCGGTGGCGCCCGCCACGAGCAGGTGCGGCATCTTGGCGAGGTTCGCCACGACGAAGCCGCCCTTGACGTCCTTGCCGACGCCGATGGTCATGGGGTGCGCGCTGCGCTGCGCCTTGTTCGAGCGCAGCACGTCGCCGAGCGCCACGTTCTCACGGTCCTTGTTCGGGATCTCGATGCCGATGGCGCTCTTGCCGGGGATCGGCGAGAGGATGCGCACCTCGTTCGAGGCCACCGCGTAGGAGAGGTTCTTGGACAGCGCCGTGACCTTCTCCACCTTCACACCCGGGCCGAGCTCCACCTCGTACTGCGTGACCGTCGGGCCGCGCGAGAAGCCCGACACCCTGGCGTCGACCTTGAACTCCTCGAACACGCGGGCGATCGCGGCCATGATCTGATCGTTCGCGTCGGTGTGGGTCCTGGGCGCATCGCCCGCCGCGAGGGTCGACTGGTCGGGCAGGCGGTACTCCGCGCGGCTCGCCGCGGGGTCGTGCGGGGGTGCGACCGCGAAGGCCGCCGTGGGCGCGGCCTCGGCGGGGGGTGCCGCGACCTCCTCGGGGGTTCCCGCGAAGCCGTCCCACGAGTCGTCGCTCAGACCGGAGGCGCGCACGCCGCCGACGGCCTGCACCGCGGCCTCCGCCTGGTCGAGCTCGTCGAAGAGGTCGGAGGGGAACACGCCGGTCGAGGCCTCGGGCGCGAGCGCGGACTCGAAGGCCCCGTCGGCCTTCGCCTCGTCGGCCGAGCCGCCGAGTGCGGCGTCGAGCCCCGCGCGGTCGCCGGCGTAGTCCGGATCCTCCTCGCGACCCGAGTCGGTGCGTCGCCACCAGGGCACGGAGGAGCCGTCGCCCTCCTGGTCCTCCAGGTCGAACAGGGCGTCCTGATCGTTCTTCCGCGAGCGGCGCGACTTCTTCGTCTCAGCGACTTCGGGCTTCGCGCCGTCGGCCGCCTCGCCCTCGACCACCCCGAAGAGGAAGGCGTACGCCTCGCGCAGGCGACCCAGGATGCGACCCGGCGGCGTCTTCGTGATGATCAGCACCGACATGGCGAGCAGCAGGGAGAGCACGGGGGTGGCCACCCACACCGTGAGGAAGAGCAGCGGCGCCCCGACCATCCAGCCGAGCAGCCCGCCGGCCTCGGCGAGCGCGGGCATCCCGTCGCGCGGGATCGGCTGTCCGCCGTAGATGTGCGAGAGCCCCGCGATGCTCGTGATCGTGAGGAACAGGCCGATCGCGATACGGCGGTTGTCGTTGACGCTCGACGGGTGGTTGAAGAGCCACATCGCGAAGCCGACCATGATGATGGGGAGGCCGAACGCCACACGGCCGAAGAGACCGCCGAAGGTCCACGCGTCGAGCTGCACCGCGAGCGGCTGCCCGATGAAGAACCACTCCACGACCGCGCCGATCACGGCGAGCAGCACCAGCAGCAGGGGCACGCCGTCGCGGCGATCCTCGGGAGCGAGGGGCTCGATCCGGAACGCCCGGGCGGCGCCGCCGACCCCGTGCGCGAGCCCGTTCCAGGCGCGCACGAGCACGCCCTCCGTGGGCTCCGGCTCGGCGAGCACTTTTGTCCTCGCGGTCGCACGGGTGCCCGCGGAACGGGAACCCCGTGCCGTGGTCTTGCCCGATTTTTCGCGCGACGAAGCTTTGCTGGCCATACTACGAGGGTACTTTCGACCTCCGACATTCGCGAGGTGACGCTCCGGCCCCCGCGGAATCGGAAGTGATCAGCGGCGGCGCAGCTTGCGCACGACCCGTTTGACGAGGGGCAGCCCCTCGGTCCAGATCGTGTACCCGGGACCGGGGCGGTCCCACGACCCCGCGAGCAGGTTCTCGTGCGAGGCCCAGCCCTTCTTGAACGTCGTGACGCCGTCGTTGATCAGCCCGCCGAAGTCGTAGCGCTCGATCCCGAGCGACTTCATGTGCCGGATCACGTGCCACTTGAGCGCGTAGTTGGCGCGCAGCCGCTGCCCGGTCTCGTCCATGCCGCCGTAGAGCTCGAAGGCGGTGCGCGCCGACTTCGCCATGAACAGGAAGGCGACCGGGCGATCCTCCACGTAGGCCGCCCAGACGGGCGAGTCCTCCCCCAGCATCGTGAAGGCGTCGTGGTAGTAGGAGTCCTCGTGCAGCCCGAAGTCGGCTCGCTCGCTCGTCTCCCGGTACACCTCGAGGCACGCGTCGAGCTGCTCGAGCGTCTCGACCGGCCGGATCGACAGCGACTCCTCGCGCCCCGCCTTCCGCACGTACTGGCGGTGCTTCTTCGACATGTCGGCGAGCAGCTCGTCCTCCGAGCGCCGCAGGTCGAGGATCAGCGTGCGCGCCGGCAGCACGGGCGTCCTGGCCTCCCGCCACCGGTCGCCGAGCGGGAACTCCCCCGCATCCTCATCGGGTTCGATCGACACCGCGACGGCGCGACGGGAGCTCTCCACGTAGTCGGCCACGGCGTCCGCCACCTCCGCGGGCGCCGGCGAGGCCGCGAGGCGCTCGGGATACTCACCGCTCCGCGCGAGCACCGGGCCGCGGGGAGCGTACACGAAGCCGCCCAGCGGGCCGGGCAGCGAGCGGGTGAGCAGCTGGCACGCACCGACGATGCGGGCGTCGGGTCCCGCGCCCGCGCGCACGAGCACGCGCTCGGCGCTCCAGCGGTGGGCCGACTTGAGCTCGCCCCAGCCCCAGAGCTGCAGCGGGTGGCCGCCCAGATCCCTCACCGTCGTGTCCCAGAGGGCGCGATCCGTGCAGGGGGCGACGGAGAGGGAGGTCACGAGCGGTTCCTTCCGAGTTTGCGGGAGACGAAGGCGGTGAGCTCGGCGAGCTCCGGGGAGCGCAGCAGACCGAGCAGGATCACGTAGACGGCGCCGACCACCGCGGCGACCGCGACGGCGAAGGGGATCGCGAGCACGGCGTCGTAGCCGGGCACCGCCGATCGCAGCAGCCAGGTCACGAGCAGCCCCGCGAGGAGCGCCGGGATCGCGGCGAGCACGTAGCGCACGAGGCTCTGCGCGATCCGGCGCCCGTCGATCGATCCGATCTTGCGTCGCAGCAGCCAGGTCGCCAGCAGCGCCTGCACGATCGTCGCGAACGACCACACGAGCGCGAACAGCATGCCGATCATGGCCTCGGGGGCGAAGACGAGCAGCAGGGAGAGCGCGATCACGATCCCCATCTGGATCGTCGTGAACACGAACGGCGTGCGCGTGTCGGAGAGCGCGTAGAAGGCGCGCTGCACGATGAACAGGAAGCTGTAGGCGGCGAGGCTCACGACGTAGGCCTGCAGTGCCTGGGAGAACTGATCGACCTGCAGCGGCGTCGCGCCGAAGTTGATGATGCGGGCCACGAAGGGAGCGGCTGCGAAGAGCGCCGCCGCCGCGAGCACCATGACGAGCGCGATCTGCCGCGCCGAGGCCGAGAAGTCCTCGACGAACTCGCTCATGCGCCCCGTCTGCCCCCACTCCGAGAGCCTCGTGAAGTAGGCGGTGGCGAGCGATACGGCGATGACGGAGTGCGGCATCATGAAGATCAGCCAGACGTTGGCCATGGCGCTCGTCGACGGCCCCTCGCCGGTGCCGATCGCGACGACGTTGTTCGTGACGAAGCCGCCGAGCTGCATCACGGTGATCGTCGCGAGGCTCCAGCCCGCGATCCGCGCGGTGCGGCCGAGCCCCATGCCCTTCCACTTGAAGTCGGGACGGTAGCGCAGGCCGGCCTTGCGCCACGAGGCGAAGAGGATCAGCGCCTGCGCGGCCACCCCGAGCGTCGCGCTGCCGCCGAGCACGGCGATCGAGGTCGCGTCCCAGTCGACGACCGTGCGCTGCCGGCCCGTCGGGTCGGCCCCGAACATCAGCATGAACACCACGATGCCCGCGATCGCGATCACGTTGTTGAGCACCGGCGCCCAGGTGAACGGCCCGAAGACGCTCCTCGCGTTGAGCACCTCGCCAAGCACCGTGTAGAGGCCGTAGAACACGATCTGCGGCAGGCACCAGTAGGCGAAGGCCGTCGCGAGCGCGAGCTGCTCCGGCGGCCAGGCGATCGCCGTGAGCCACACGATCCACGGCGCCGCGAGCATCGCGAGCACCGTGATCGCGAACATGCCCACCGAGATCAGCGTCAGGATCTTGTTGATGTACCCGGCCCCGCCGTCGGGGTTCTGCGCGGCCTTCACGATCTGGGGCACGAGCACGGCGTTCAACATGCCGCCGAGCAGGATCATGTACAGCGTGTTCGGCAGCAGATTGCCGTTCTGGAAGGCGTCGGCGGACACCGAGCCCACCGAGCCGATGGCGTACGCGAGCAGCATGGCCTTCGCGAGCCCGAGAATGCGCGAGACCATCGTGCCCGAGGCCATGACCGCGCTCGCGCGCATGATTCCGGCGGCCATCAGTAGTAGGGATCCTTCCTGACGGCCAGCGACCAGCGCCGCGCGAGGCGATCCCCCAGCCGCACCCAGAGCGCGTAGGCGCGCGGCTTCAGCGGCAGGTCGAAGGCGCCGGCGTAGTCGGTGATCTCGGGCGCGAAGGAGCGCTTGAACTGCCCGACCCCGAAGAGGGGGTGGTCGCGGTCGTCCGCGCGATCCGACGGGGGCGCGCCGCAGAGATCGTGCACCCGCGCGCCGCGCTCGGCGGCCCAGCGGATCACCTCCCACTGCAGCGCGTGCGAGGCCCCGTACGCCGACTTGGCGCGCACCGAGGCGCCGTCCTTGTAGGTGGTCCTGTCGCCGAGCGCCATCGCGTAGGCGCCCGCGATCAACTCGGGCTCTCCATCTGCACCGGCGCGGTGGGCGAGGAACATCTGGCCGGATCCGGCGCGTTCGAAGCCCTGCCAGAACGCGCGGTAGTACTCCTCGGAGCGCAGCACGAACCGCCCCTCGGCGGTCTCCTGCAGCAGGCGGTACAGGGCTGCGCAGTTCTCGTCGCTCGCGGGCACGCGGGACGCCTCGATGCCGTCGCGGCGGGCGCGGTTGATCGAGTTGCGCGCCTTCTTGCCGAGGCCCGCGAGCAGCTCCGCGTCGGAGCGCCCGGGCTCGCCGAGGTCGAGGAGCACCGTCGAGGGGTTCGGGATGATGCGCACGGTGTCCCGGTACCCCGCTGCGAGGATCGCGGCGCGCGCGCCGGGATCGAGGCGCGGCTCGATCTTCAGCAGGAACGCGCCGCGCGAGCGCGCGAGATCCGCCACCGCCGAAGCCGTTCCGAGCACCGCGGCGACGTCCTCCCCGGCCGGGCCCGCCGGCAGGTGCCACCACTCCCCGAGCAGCGGCACGCGCTTCGCGAGCACGCCGACCGCGATGGACGGGCGGGAGGGCCGATCCACGACCACCCGGTAGTCGCGATACGCGCCCTGCTCGCGCTTCACGTCGAGATAGGCGTCGCCCATCCAGACCTCGCCCCCGCCCGGGTTGGCCGCGACGAGCGCGTCCCAGCCGGCGCGCTCCGCCTCATCGGCGAAGCGCGCGACCGCGCCTCCGGAGGAGGCGGCACCCGCGAGGGATCCCGCCACCGCTCAGACCACCACCACGACGGGCACGATCATGGCCTTGCGGCGCAGCTTGGTGCCCACCCAGCGACCGATCGTGCGGCGCACGATCTGCTGCAGCTGGTGGTGATCCGTGACGCCGTCCTTCATCGCGTCCTCGAGGGCGCTCGCGATCTGCGGCTTGATCTTGTCGAAGACGTGATCGTCCTCCGCGACGCCCTTCGCGTGGACCTCGGGGCCCGAGACGATCTGGCCGAGCGTGGTCTCCACCACGGTGATCACCGAGATGAAGCCCTCCTCCGCGAGCGTGCGGCGATCCCGCAGATCGTCGTCGGTGACGCGGCCGACGCTCTTGCCGTCGACGTAGATGAAATCGGTGTCGAGCTGGCCCACCGCGCGGGCCACGCCGTCGACGAGGTCGACGACCGTGCCGTTCTCGGCGATGACGGTGCGGTTCTGCGGTACGCCCGTCTCGATCGCGAGCGCGGCGTTCGCCACCAGCATGCGGTACTCGCCGTGGATGGGCATGACGTTCTTGGGCCGCACGATGTTGTAGCAGTAGAGCAGCTCGCCCGCGGCGGCGTGCCCCGAGACGTGCACCTTCGCGTTGCCCTTGTGCACCACGTGGGCGCCCAGCTTGATGAGGCCGTCGATCACGCGGTAGACGGAGGTCTCGTTGCCCGGGATGAGGCTCGAGGCGAGGATCACGGTGTCGCCCGTGCCCACCTCGACCTGATGCTCGCGGTTGACCATGCGGCTCAGCACCGCCATCGGCTCGCCCTGCGAGCCCGTGGACATGTAGACGATGCGGTGGTCGGGGATGTCGCCGCTCTTCTTGAGGTCGACCAGCACGCCCTCGGGAACCTCGAGGTACCCGAGATCGGCCGCGATCTTCATGTTGCGCACCATCGAGCGGCCGAGCAGCACGACGCGCCGCCCGTTCGCATGCGCCGCGTCGAGCACCTGCTGCACGCGGTGCACGTGGCTCGAGAAGCTCGCGACGACGACTTTGCCCGGCGTCTTGGCGATGACCTGCTCGATGACCGGGCCGATGTCCTTCTCGAGCGGCGTGAAGCCCGGCACGTCGGCGTTCGTCGAGTCGGTCATGAAGAGGTCGACGCCCTCCTCGCCGAGCCGCGCGAAGGCGCGCAGGTCGGTGATGCGGCCGTCGAGGGGCAGCTGATCCATCTTGAAGTCGCCGGTGCCGATCACGAGGCCGGCGTCGGTGCGGATGGCCACGGCGAGCGCATCGGGGATCGAGTGGTTCACGGCGATGAACTCGAGGTCGAAGGGGCCGTACTGCACCCGGTCGTCCTCGGCCACCACCCGGGTCACCGGGCGGATGCGATGCTCCTTGAGCTTCGCCTCGACGAAGGCGAGCGTGAGCTTGGATCCGACGAGCGGGATGTCCTCGCGCAGCTTGAGCAGGTACGGCACGCCGCCGATGTGATCCTCGTGCCCGTGCGTGAGCACCACCGCCACGATGTCGCCGAGGCGGTCCTCGATCTTGGTGATGTCGGGGAGGATCAGGTCGACGCCCGGGTGCTGCACCTCGGGGAAGAAGACGCCGCAGTCGACGATCAGCAGCTTGCCGTCGATCTCGTAGACGGTCATGTTGCGACCGACCTCGCCGAGACCGCCGAGCGGCGTGATGCGGAGGGTTCCCGGTTCGAGAGCGGGAGGAGCGTAGGGGGGATTCGTCATATATTCCTTGCCCGTTCCCTGAGCCCGTCGAGGGGGAACGGCTATCGGTCACCCCCCTTCGACAGGCTCAGGGGGCCGCTTCGTTAGCGGGTGGTGCCTGCGATCTTGGGCAGTGCACCGCCGGCTGCCGCGTTGCGGTCCGGCCTGAAGTTCGACAGATCGATGCCCGGCACGTCGCCCACGAGCGCGAGCTCGTCCTCGATGAGGGCGGCCTCCCACTCCTCCGGGCCGACGAGGGGCAGGCGCACGCGCGGGCTGCCGATGCGGCCCAGGCCGTGCAGGATGTACTTCGCCGCCACCGTGCCCGGCACGTGGGTCATGACGGCGCGCACGAGCGGCTCGAGCCGCTGGTGCATGTCGCGGGCCGTGTGCAGATCGCCCGCGTTGACCGCGTCGATGATGGCCCGGTACGGCGCCGCCGCGATGTTCGCGGTCACGCCGATGAGACCGGTCGCGCCGATCGCGAGGTGCGGCAGCACGTTCGCGTCGTCGCCCGAGAAGTACATGAGATCGGTCTGGTTGAGCACGCGGCTCACCTCGCTGAAGTCGCCCTTGGCGTCCTTCACCGCGAGGATGTTCGGATGCTTCGCGAGACGCAGGATCGTCTCGTACTTGATCGGCACGCCGGTGCGGCCGGGGATGTCGTACAGGATCACCGGCAGCTCGGTGGCGTCGGCGACCATGCGGAAGTGCGTGAGCAGCCCCGCCTGGGTGGGCTTGTTGTAGTAGGGGGTGACGATCATCACGCCGTCGGCGCCGGCCTTCTCGCTGGCCCGGTAGAGCTCGATCGCGTGCGCCGTCTCGTTGGACCCGCCGCCCGTGATCACCTTCGCGCGACCGCTCGACACCGACTTCGCGACCTCGACGAGCTTGATCTTCTCGGGGTCGGTGAGCGTGGAGGTCTCACCGGTCGTGCCGGTGACCACGATGCCGTCGGCACCGCTCGCGATGCAGTCGTCGATGTGCTTCTCGGTCGCGGCCCAATCGACCTCGCCGTCCGCCTGGAAGGGCGTGACGAGCGCGACGAGTACCTGACCGAAGGGGTTTTCCTGGTTTGCCACCTCACTAGGCTACCGGACTCCTCCGACATTGACCGTCCCGAGCCCGCTCCGGCCGGGCGGATCCGACGGCCCGTCACTCGCGCAGGGGCCGACCGATCCGACTCGTCGGCCGTTCGCCGAGACCGGGAACCCCCGGCGCGCCGCTCCTTCGTCGCGCCGGTCCGACACCGAAGCGCCGGCCTCTCCGAGGCACCGGCTCGGCCTAGCGCTCGCCGGCCGCGGAAACGCGCACCCAGCGCTCGAAGCGATAGCCGAGACCGCTCGCGGCGACGAGCGGCTCGCCGGGATCGACCAGCTCCCACTCGGGGCCGATCTCCGGCGCGAAGGTGTCGGCGTCGGGCACGTCGAGCTCGATCCGCGTCACCACCAGTTCGTCGGCCAGTGGCATCGCCGCACGGTAGAGCTGCCCGCCGCCCATGATCCACCCGAGCTGCGCACCGCGATCCCCGATCTCGGCCAGCGCCTCCTCGACCGAGTGCGCCACGATCGCGCCGGGCGCGTCGAAGCCGGGATCCCGCGACACCACGACGTTCTCGCGGCCGGGAAGCGGACGGAAGCGCTCGGGCAGCGACTCCCAGGTGCGTCGCCCCATGAGCACGGGCGCCCCCGTCGTGACGCGGCGGAAGTGGGCGAGATCCTCGGGGAGGTGCCAGGGCATCTCTCCCCCGCGCCCGATCGCGCCGCGGCCGTCGACGCCGCGGGCCTCGGCCCAGATCATGCCGATCCTCATGGCTCCGCCTCTCCTCGTCGTCCTGCGCGAAGTCGCAGTCTCTCTCTGGGATCCCCCGCGGTGCGCTTCACCCGCGCGGGATCGCCGCGGACCGGCCCCTACACCGCTACCGGGGCCTTGATGCCCGGATGGTGCTCGTAGCCGATCACCTCGAAGTCGTCGAGCGTGTAGTCGAAGATCGAGTCGGCCTTGCGGATCTCGATGCGCGGGTACGGGTAGGGATCGCGGGCCAGCTGACGCTCGACCTGCTCCACGTGGTTGTCGTAGATGTGGCAATCGCCGCCGGTCCACACGAACTCGCCGGGCTCGAGCCCCGTCTGCTGCGCGATCATGAGCGTGAGCAGGGCGTAGCTGGCGATGTTGAACGGCACCCCGAGGAACATGTCGGCGGAGCGCTGGTAGAGCTGGCAGGAGAGCCGGCCGTCCGCGACGTAGAACTGGAAGAAGGCGTGGCACGGAGCGAGCGCCATCTCGTCGAGCTCGGCGACGTTCCAGGCGGAGACGATGATGCGCCGCGAATCGGGGTTGCTGCGCAGCTGCTCGATGACACTCGCGATCTGATCGATGTGCTCGCCGTTCGGGGCGGGCCACGACCGCCACTGCACGCCGTAGACGGGACCGAGGTCGCCGTTCTCGTCGGCCCACTCGTCCCAGATGGTGACGTCGTGCTGCTTCAGGAAGTCGATGTTGCCCTCGCCGCGCAGGAACCACAGCAGCTCGACGGCCACGGACTTGAAGTGCACCCGCTTGGTCGTGATGAGCGGGAAGGACTCGGAGAGGTCGTACCGGATCTGCCGTCCGAAGAGGCTGCGGGTTCCCGTGCCGGTGCGGTCCGACTTCGGGGTGCCGTGCTCGTAGACCTCGCGCAGCAGGTCCTCGTAGGGGGTCGGGATCGGGTTCGCAGTCACGCCCCCGAGTCTACCCCCGGCGGCTCGCGAGACCCGTGAGCCGCCGCGCATGCCGGGCCGCTCATGCGCATGCCGGGCCGCTCACGCGCGCGCCGCGCCGCGCCGCTCCTGCTTCCCGCTCAGCATCCGCATGTCGGCGCGCGAGATGAACTCGTCGGGCTGCTCGCCGAGGCTCCACTCGGAGATCCCGAACGACCAGGGCGTCGCATCGACCTCGCGCTGCAGCCGCTCGCCGGTGAGTCTCGCCTGGTCCGCGTCGCAGTCGACGAGCAGCAGCGCGAACTCGTCGCCGCCGAAGCGGGCGAAGACGTCCTGCTGCCGCACGCGATCCTGCATGGCGCGGGAGAACTCGCGCAGCACGCGATCGCCCTCGCCGTGGCCGAGCCGGTCGTTGATCGTCTTGAACTCGTCGAGGTCCACGTACAGCAGGGAGAGGGGGCGCCCGGTGCGCTCGGCGTTCGAGATGGCCTTCGGGAGCAGCCGCTCGAAGCCGCGTTTGTTCCACACGTCGCACAGCGGATCGGTGATCGATGCTCGCTCGAGCCGCCGCTTGAAGCGGCCGACCAGTTCGCCGAGCACCGCACCCGTCAGCGCGAGGGTGGTCAGCACCGGATACATGGGCTCGCCGAACCGCACGATGACGATCACGGCGTAGAGCAGCAGCCAGGTGTACCCCAGCAGGCGGGCCACCCGCATCGGCAGGAACCAGACCACGTAGATGAAGAACGGGAAGAAGAGCAGCCCGAAGTTCAGCGCCCGGACCTCGTTCGGCGTGAAGGCCACCGTGGGCACCACGAACACCGTCACGAGCGTCATCAGCACGCCGGCCGCGGTGGTCGAGAAGCGCCTGCCGCGGATGAGCACTCCGCAGCCGACGAGCGTGCTGAGCACCGCGGTGACGAGCACGTCGATGCGGGGGTTCTCGTCGACCCGGAACACCGTCACGTTGAGGGTGGCGAACAGCGCGCCCGCGAAGAGGTAGGCGGCAGTCGCGATGGAGCGATCCGACTGCGGTATCCGGAATAGCGGCACTCGCTCACCTCATTCACTCTCTTCCAGCACGCCTCGCTTCAAGCTTCTATCGACTCGACCTGCGAGTCCAGCGGCGAGGCGAGCAGCATACCGCGCGGAGGCGAGTCATCGAAAAGCGAGTCCCTCGCATGCGACCGCGTCCTCGAACAAGTCTGACAGCAAAACGTGTTCTGACATAGATTCCTCGGGCACGACCGCGACTTCCACCGTCTCTGACCCCTCGAGGGAGGGCGCGTCCGCGCAGAGAGCGACGATCGCCCACCGATCGGGATAGGAATCCTCGGCATACTGCGCCTCGAGCCCTATCCGAGAAGAGGCATCCTGGATCAGCAGCAGACTCGACTCGCTCACCCGTTCAGTCACCTCTTCCAGCGAGCCGCCACGCAGTTCACCTACCGGAGTCTGCACCTGCTTCCCGCATCCAGCCAGCGCGAGCGATACCGCGATCGAACACGCACCGAGCAGCAGCAGCAGGGGACGACCTACAGACCGCATGATACAGCGGAAGAATACGGCTCGAAGGCGGTCAAGACCCCGCTCGTCTTCACCGTCTTCCAGTAGGTCTTTCCGATCTTGGTCTTATAGGCCTGCTGCTGTTGCAGCTTGTAGGTGTATTTCGACCCGACCGAACGGGCCTTCCAGGTCTGACCAGTCTTCAACTTCGGAGAAGTGCAAGAAACGTTCACTGTGACAGTCGTTGCGTTGGAGATATTCAATCCAGCTGAGACTACTCCTCTGCTGGCCCCAAGGCTCACCCCGATCGTGACGGCGGCGCTCTTTCCCCTTGTAATGGAACAGGTCCCACCCGCGGTCGTGATCTTGCACGTGGAGAACACACCCCCCGTAACGTGCTTTGACTCTTTCTTTTCAATCACGACAAATCGCTGCGGAGCTGCGTGAGCAGTCTGAGGGATGGAGGCAGAAAGTGCCAGCCTCAAGGGCGCAGCGATGGCTAGCAGAAAAGGCCGCCGCATCTGAGCTCTCGTAGTTATGCATGACATAGGTCCCTCGTCTTCAAGCTGTCCAAAGGTAAGGGGACTCTGCCGCGATCACATATGACGTCTTCTCAGGAGAATCCCGGAAGAAGACTCCTACAGGGCACGGGCGGGCGACAAGGCTCATCTGGAAGATGTCCTCTTTTCTGCCGTCATTTCATCAGGCGCTGCCGAGCCCGTCGTCGAACACCTCGACCGCGGAGGTATCGTTGCTGGCGTCTGCCTTCGCGAGCACCTCGCCCCGGAAGAACTCGGGCGACACCCGCGACTGGATGAACATGAGCACCACGCCGAGGCCGAGCACCACGACGCCGATGATGCCCACGAGGCCGATGCCGCCGATGTTGCTGCCGGATCCGAAGCTCGGGTCCATGCTGTCGACCGTGGTCTGCACGAAGACGATGAGCAGCAGGATGCCGCCGATCGCGGGCAGCACGATCTTGGAGATCACCGATCCCGCGCCCTCCCGCAGAGCGGTCCTGCGGAAGTACCAGGGGCTCGCGAGCGCGGTGATGCCGTAGTAGAAGCAGACCATCATGCCGAGTGCGGTGATCGTGTCCCAGAGCACGTCCTCGCTGATGAAGCGCATCACGGCGTAGAAGACCGAGGCGACGACCGACGACCACAGCAGGGCGACGTACGGCGACTTGTACTTCGGGTGGATCCGCTTGATCGACTGCGGGAGGGCGCGGTAGTGCGACATCGCGAGCAGGGTGCGCGCGGGCGAGATCGCGGTCGAGTTGATGGAGGCCATGGCGCTCACGAGGATCGCGAGCGACAGCAGGATCGCGGCGGGGCCCATCACGGGGTGCGCGAGCGCCGCGAACACGTTCTCGGCGATGTCCGGGTTGCCGAGACCGGTGGGTCCGTCGCCGAGACCGGCGTAGGCCACCGTGGCCGCGGCCGTGCCGACGTAGAGCACCACGAGGATCCCGACGAGGATCATGGCGGCCTTGCTCTCGGTCGAGAGTCGGCCCTTCGAGGGCTTGGTCTCCTCACCCATGGTGAGCACGGTGTCCCAGCCCCAGTAGACGAAGATCGAGACGGCGATGCCGGCGGCGAAGGCGCTGAAGCCGTCGACCTCGAGCGGGTTGAACCAGGAGAGCTCGGGCATGCGGCCCTCGGCGTTCGCAGGATCGGCGGCGCCGACGAACATGGCGATGATGAACCAGACGAGCACGATCATCTGGAAGAGCACGGTGATGTACTGGAAGATCTTGGTCGAGGTCATGCCCCGGTAGGAGATGAAGGTGGCCAGCGCCATGAATCCGAGGCACACCGCGATGTTGATGAAGCGGTTGCCGGCGAGGTCGGCGATGGCCGGGTCGCCCGCCACGATGCTGATCGACTGGAACAGGAACTCCACGGCGATGCCCGCGAGGTTGGAGAGCACCAGCACGGTCGCGGCGATGAGGCCCCAGCCCGCCATCCACCCGATCCAGGGGCCGAAGGCGCGGGCCGCCCAGGTGAAGGAGGTGCCCGAGTCGGGCATGGCGGCGTTGAGGGCGCGGTATCCGAGCGCCACGAGGAGCATGGGGATGAAGCCCATGAGGAAGATGGCGGGCGTCTGGTAGCCCACCTCGCTCGCGGCCGGACCGACCGCCGACGTCAACGTGTACGCCGGGGCGCAGGTCGAGATGCCGATGACGAGGGCGCCGAGCACCCCCACGGTGCCGGAGGGGAGCCCCTTCTTGCTGATGCCGGTCACCGAGTCCAGCGTTCGCGTCGCCGGCTCCGGTGCTGTGAGGTCGTATTTGGCCATGTGCTTCTTCCGCTGCTTTCCCACGCTTCACCACGTGTTCGCGCATCTCGGCAGCGGGTATCCCCGCGGGGTCATCCGGGCCCCGAGCCGCTGTCGTCCGCCGACGATTGTAGGTCGGAACTTCGGATTTCCCTAACTCTTGGCCGATTCCCCACGAATATCGTTGCGTTCGCAGGCGATCGCTTGTCGGATCGCGGCCCTGGCGCGCTTGCGGTCGCCGCAGGCGTCGTACACGATGCCGAGGCGCATCCAGGCGCGCCACGATTCGGGATCCGCCTCGGCCTCGTCGCGGTAGCGCGGGAAGGCTGCATCCGCGTCCTCGCGCATCGGGCGCCCGGAGGGGTGCGTCGCGACCGGTTCGTCGGGCAGGAGGCCCTCCGCGGCGAGCCGGTCGGCGAGCCTCGTGGCGCTGTGCCCGAACCGCAGCTCCCGCAGCAGCGCCCAGACGCCGATCAGGGGCAGGATCAGCATCGCCGCGCCCATGATCACCGGCACGGGCTCGGCCGACGCGAGCAGCGCGAACGCGCGGATGCCGGCGAACACGAAGTAGAGCACGAGCAGCGCGCTCATGATGCTCACGCCGACGATGGCGCGCAGGCGTGGGTTCACGCGCCGATCCCCAGCACCCGGTCGAGCCCGACGGTGAGTCCGTCGGCGGTCGCCGCGGCCTCCAGCGCGGCGCGGATGCCGGCCCGGTACGACTCGTTCGAGTGCGTGTCGTGCGTGACCGTGAGCACCTCCCCCGCACCGCCGAAGCGCACCTCCTGCTTCGCGATCACGCCCGCCAGGCGCAGACTGTGCACCGGGATCCCGGCCACCAGCTGGCCGCGGGCGGGCTGCTCCGCGAACGGGGCCTCGACGGGGCGGCCCTGCCGCGCCTCCGCCATCAGCTCGGCCGTGCGCACGGCTGTGCCGCTCGGGGAATCGACCTTGCCGGGGTGATGCGCCTCGATCACCTCGATCGCGTCGAAGTAGCGCGCGGCGATGGTGGCGAGCGCCGTGCCGAGCACCGAGCCGAGCGAGAAGTTGGGCACGACGATGACCCCGGCCCCCGGGACCTCCGCGACCCGTTCGCGCAACCGCTCGAGCCGGTCCGCCGACCAGCCGCTCGTTCCGACGATCACCCGCTGCCCGCGCTCGAGGGCGCGCTCGACGATGTCGGGCGACGCATCGGGATGGCTGACGTCGACGAGGATCCGGGCGCCCGCGCCCTCCTCGGGGTCGGAGGCGCTGTTCAGCCGCGCCACCAGCTCGAAGCCGGGGTGCTCCTCCACCACTTCGCAGACCAGGCTTCCGAGGCGCCCCCGGGCGCCCGTCACCGCCACCGTTGTCGACATGCCGTCCAGACTACCGGCGCTCATGCGCCGAGCCCCGCGCGCTCGACCTCGCCGACGGCGACGACGGTGAGCGGGCGCGCCGCGAACAGCGCGGCGACCCCTCGGATCTCCTCGGCGGTCGCGGCCGCGAAGCGCTCGAGCGAGGTGTCGAGGTCGTAGAGCTCGCCGCTGCCCAGCTCGGCGCGTGCCAGGCGCCCCATGCGGGTGTCCGAGTCCTCGAGTGCCAGGGCCGACGATCCCGCGATCTGGCCCAGTGCCCGCTCGTGCTCCTCCTCCGTGATGCCGCCGTCGGCCAGCTTCTGCAGCTCGAGGCGGGTCAGCTCGGCGACCTCGGCGGCCTTCTCCGGGGCGGTACCGGCGTACATGCCGAAGACGCCCGCATCGGAGTAGCTCGCCCCGAAGGAGTACGCCGTGTAGGCGAGGCCGCGCTTCTCCCGGATCTCCTGGAAGAGCCGGCTCGACATGCCGCCGCCGAGCACCGAGTTCATGATGCCGAAGGCGAAGCGCCGGTCGTCGCTCGCGCACAGGCCCTCGGTGCCGATCATGAGGTTGACCTGCTCGGAGGGGCGCTCGGTGAGGTGGATTCGGGGCGCCGTGTCCGCGGATGCCCCGGCCGGAGCCGCGGTCTCGGCCCGGGCGCTCCCCGGATCTCCCCCGGACAGCTGCGCCCGGCGCGCGGGAGCCGCGCTCCGGTCCGTGTGCCAGCGCTCCTCGGGCGAGAGGTTCAGCACGGCGAGCACCTGATCCACCAGGCGGTCGTGGTCGATAGCTCCCGCCGCGGTGACGACGAGGGTGGAGGGATCGTAGCGCTCGCGGTAGTGGTGGTCCACGTCGTCGCGGTGGGCGGCCCGGATGGTCTCGGCGTTGCCGCCGATGGGACGGCCGAGGGGGTGCTCGCCGAGCACGGCCTCGAAGAAGCGCTCGTTGGCGACATCGGCCAGGTCGTCCGCGGCCATGGCGAGCTCCTCGAGGATCACGCCCCGCTCGTTCTCGAACTCGGAGTCGTCGAGGGTGGAGTTGGTGACCATGTCGGCGAGCACCGTCACGGCGCCGTCGAGGTCGGCATCGCGCACCTTCGCGTAGTAGCAGGTGTACTCCTTGGCGGTGAGGGCGTTGTGCTCGGCGCCGATGCGGTCGAAGCTCGTGGCGATGGTGTACGCGTCGCGGGTCGGCGTGCCCTTGAAGAGCAGGTGCTCGAGGAAGTGCGTCGAACCCAGGCTGCCGGGGGCGTCGCCGCGCTCCGCCTGCTCGTCGCGGGAGCCGACCCCCACCCAGAAGCCGATGGAGGCGCTGCGGGATCCGGGCATGCGCTCCGTGAGCACGCGCAGCCCGCTCGGATGCACCGTCCGGCGCACGAGGCCGCCGTTCAGTTCGGCTTCGAGCTCGGGCAGGTCGAGGGGCAGGAGAATCGGATCGTGCATCACTCCAGCCTACTGCCGCCGGGCTGAACGCCGACCGCGCTCGGGAGGTTGCTCCGGGGCGGCCCACCCGCTCGCAGGGGCCTCACCGGGGACGCTCCTCTCGTGATCCGTGGTACCCGAATCGCCCCGGCCCCGAATGGGCGATTCGGGTACCACGGATCGTGTCCCGGACGCGGGGCGCAGGGGCGCAAGGGCGCGGGCCACGGGGTGGCGGGGCACGGGCACGGAGCACGCGGCACAGGGGCTCAGGCACGCCGAAGCGCCCGCCCTCCCTCGACGGGAAGACGGGCGCTTCGCGGATCCCGGGTCGGGATCCGAGCGGGCTGCTCCGCGGATTACTCCGCAGCGGCCTCCGCCGGTGCGGCCTCGGCGGCCGGAGCCTCCTCGGCGGCGTCGGACTCCTCGATCACAGGCTCGAGCGAGAGCTTGCCGCGGTCGTCGACCTTCGTGATCTTCACGAGGATCTTCTGACCGATCGAGAGCACGTCGTCCACGCTGTCGATGCGCTTGCCGCCGGCGAGCTTGCGCACCTCGCTGATGTGCAGCAGGCCGTCCTTGCCGGGCAGCAGCGAGACGAAGGCGCCGAAGGCGGCGTTCTTCACCACGGTGCCGAGGTACTGCTCGCCCACCTCGGGGTTCTGCGGGTTGGCGATCGCGTTGACCTGCGCGCGGGCGGCCTCGGCCGCAGCGCCGTCGGTCGCGCCGATCAGCACGGTGCCGTCGTCCTCGATCGAGATGTCGGCGCCGGTCTCGTCCTGGATGCCGTTGATCGTCTTGCCCTTGGGGCCGATCAGCTCGCCGATCTTGTCGACGGGGATCTGCACGCTGATGATGCGCGGCGCGGTGGGCGCCATCTCATCGGGGGCGTCGATCGCCTGCGACAGCACGTCGAGGATCGTGGTGCGCGCCTCCTTGGCCTGCGACAGCGCGCCCGCGAGCACGTCCGAGGGGATGCCGTCGAGCTTGGTGTCGAGCTGCAGCGCGGTCACGAACTCCGAGGTGCCGGCGACCTTGAAGTCCATGTCGCCCAGCGCGTCCTCGGCGCCCAGGATGTCGGTCAGGGTCGCGTAGCGGGTCTCCCCGTCGACCTCGTCGGACACGAGGCCCATCGCGATGCCCGCGACGGGCGCGCGCAGCGGCACACCCGCATTGAGCAGCGACAGGGTCGAGGCGCACACGGAGCCCATCGAGGTCGAGCCGTTGGAGCCGAGCGCCTCGGACACCTGGCGGATCGCGTAGGGGAACTCCTCGCGGCTCGGCAGCACCGGCACGAGCGCGCGCTCGGCCAGGAAGCCGTGGCCGATCTCGCGACGCTTCGGGCTGCCCACGCGGCCGGTCTCACCGGTCGAGTAGGGCGGGAAGTTGTAGTGGTGCAGGTAGCGCTTCGAGGTCACGGGCGACAGCGAGTCGATCTGCTGCTCCATCTTCAGCATGTTCAGCGTGGAGACGCCCAGGATCTGGGTCTCGCCGCGCTGGAAGATCGCCGAGCCGTGCACGCGCGGGATCACCTGGACCTCGGCGTCGAGCGCGCGGATGTCGCGCAGGCCGCGGCCGTCGATGCGGGCGCCCTCGGAGAGGATGCGGCCGCGCACGATCTTCTTGGTGACCGACTTGTAGGCGGCGGACACCTGGCCCTCGGCCGATGCGTCGAGCTCGCCCGCCTCGACCTTGGCCGCGATGGCCTCCTTGACCCGCGCCTTCAGCGCGTCGTCGGCGTCCTGACGCTCCTGCTTGTCGGCGATCTGGTAGATGCCGGCGAGCTCGGCCTCGGCCAGCTCCGCGACCGCGGCGTAGACCTCGTCGCCGTAGGACAGGAACACGGGGTACTCCTGCACCTCCTTCGCGGACTGAGCGGCGAGCTGCTCCTGCGCCTTCACCAGCTGGGTGAGGAAGGGCTTGGCGGCCTCGAGGCCCTGGGCCACGATGGCCTCATCGGGCTTCGTGGCGCCGGACTGGATCAGGTTCCAGGAGCCCTCGGTCGCCTCGGCCTCGACCATCATGATGGCGACGTCCTCGGAGCCGTCGGCCTGGGTGACCACACGACCGGCGACCGTCAGGTCGAACACCGCGTCCTTCAGCTGCTCCACGTTCGGGAACGCGACCCACTGGTCGCCGATGAGCGCGAGGCGCACACCCGCGATGGGGCCGGAGAAGGGCAGGCCCGAGATCTGGGTCGACGCCGACGCCGCGTTGATCGCGAGCGCGTCGTAGAACTCGCCCGGGGCGATCGAGAGCACGGTGATGACGATCTGCACCTCGTTGCGCAGGCCGTCGACGAACGACGGGCGCAGGGGGCGGTCGATGAGACGGCAGACGAGGATCGCCTCGGTCGAGGGGCGGCCCTCGCGGCGGAAGAACGAGCCGGGGATCTTGCCCGCGGCGTACGAGCGCTCCTCGACGTCGACGGTCAGCGGGAAGAAGTCGAAGTGATCCTTCGGGTGCTTCGACGCGCTGGTGGCCGAGAGGAGCATCGTCTCCTCGTCGAGGTAGGCGGCAACGGCGCCCTGCGCCTGCTGCGCGAGGCGACCGGCCTCGAAACGGATGGTGCGCTTGCCGAACTTGCCGTTGTCGAGCACGGCCTCGGCGAACTTGATCTCAGGACCCTCCACGGGTTCTCCTTCGCATACGTGAGCGCGCGACGGGCAGCTCGAGACGCTGCGCGCATTCGCTGCGCAGCCGCCGCGGGTGCTGATGTTCAGTAGAAGACCACCCTGCACGGTGGAAGCGAGCAGGGGGATCCACCACCGAAGACCAGCCCGCCAGCCGACGCGCTCGATTCTTCGTGTTCGTGAGCGGAACGCCCACCCGTTCAGACTACCACCCGGGCCCCGGAAAGACCCGGAACACCCGCTGAATCGCAGCAGCACCCGCCTATTTGTAGAAGCCCTCGCGCAGGTTGATGCCGTACTCCAGCCAGGCCTTCATCGCCGCGAGCATGCCGGTCCAGCCCATGCAGTTGCCGAAGGCGCCCTCCGCACCCGCGGCCGTGGGCCGCCAGGCGCGCTCCGTCACCCGCACCTCGGTGCGCGCGCCGTCGTCGACCGCGCGGAACTCGAACGTCACCTCCGTGCCGTCGGGATCACGGGTCGCCCCGGGGTCCCCGTCCCAGCGCAGCACGATCCGCTCCGGCGCCCTCGCCTCGCGCACCCGCACCGGGAACGCCCCCGGGAAATCCGCGAAGTCCCAGCGCACCGTGGCCCCGGTCTCGAGACGCCCCTGCGCCCCGCCGGTCGTGAAGTAGCTGCTGAGGATCGCCGGATCGGCGACGGCCTCGTAGACTTCGGCCGGCGGCTTCGAGACGAAGCCGGAGACCGTGAACTCGAGTTCGGTCACGGGCGCGTCTCTGCTCATGCCTCGACCCTACCCGCGGGTCGTCTCCCGCGGAAGACGCGGGCGCACGAAGGCCCCCGTCCCCGGATCGGGGAACGGGGGCCCTCCGGGCGCTTGGCCGCGACGCTACAGCGCGTCGACGTCGATCGTGACGAGCCGCTCGGCGCCGATGGCCTCGCGCAGCCGGTCGATGATCGACTCCTCGACGGGCGCGTCGACGGAGAGCACGGAGAGGGCGGTGCCCTTCTTCTCGTCGCGCGCGATCTGCAGACCCGCGATGTTGACGCCGGCCTCGCCGAGCAGGCTGCCGTAGACGGCGACGATGCCCGGGCGGTCGGTGTAGCTGAAGACGATGAGGTGCTCCGGAATGGGCAGCTCGACGTCGTAGCCGTTGACCTCGACGATCTTCTCGATCTGCTTCGGGCCGGTGAGCGTGCCCGAGACCGACACCTGGGTGCCGTCGGTCAGGGAGCCGCGGATCGTGATGACGTTGCGGTAGCTCTCGGAGATCGCGTCGACGCTGAAGCGCACCTCGACGTCGCGCTGCTCGGCCAGCAGCGGCGCGTTGACGTACGACACCGGCTCGCTGACCACCTTCGAGAAGATGCCCTTGAGCGCGGCGAGGCGCAGCGCCTCGACGTTGCGCTCGGCCAGCTCGCCGTGCACCTCGATGTCGAGCGACGCGATCGGGCCGTCCGCGAGGCCGGCGAAGACCTGGCCCAGCTTCTCGGTGAGCGGCAGACCGGGGCGCACGTACTCGTCGATGACGCCGCCGGCCACGTTCACGGCGTCCGGCACGAGGTCGCCGGCGAGCGCGAGGCGCACCGACTTGGCGACCGAGACGCCGGCCTTCTCCTGGGCCTCCTCCGTGGACGCGCCGAGGTGCGGGGTCACGTTGACGTTCGGCAGGCCGGTGAGCGAGGTGTCGGCGGGGGGCTCCTGCATGAACACGTCGAGCGCCGCTCCGGCGATCTCGCCGTTCGCGAGCGCCTCGGCGAGCGCCGCCTCGTCGATCAGGCCGCCGCGCGCCACGTTCACGACGTACGCGGTGGACTTCATGGCGCGCAGCTGCTCGGCGCCGATCATGCCCAGCGTCTCGGGCGTGCGGGGCATGTGGATCGTGAGGAAGTCGGCGCGCTCGATGAGCTCCTCGAGCGAGACGAGCTGCACGCCGAGCTGCTGCGCGCGCGTCGCGGTGACGTAGGGGTCGTAGGCGACGAGCTCGACGCCGAAGCCGCGCAGGCGCTCGGCCACGAGCGCACCGATGCGGCCGAGGCCGATGATGCCGATGGTCTTCTCGTAGAGCTCGATCCCGGTGAAGGACGAGCGCTTCCACGCGCCGGCGGAGAGCGAGGCGTGGGCGCGCGGCAGGTGGCGCGCGAGGCCGAGGATGTGGGCGACCGTGAGCTCGGCCGCGCTGATGATGTTCGAGGTCGGCGCGTTGACGACCATGACGCCGGCCTGGGTCGCCGCCTTGATGTCGACGTTGTCGAGGCCGACGCCGGCTCGGGCGACGATCTTCAGCTGCGGCGCCCAGCCGAGCGCCTCGGCGTCGATCTGCGTGGCGGAGCGCACGAGCACCGCGTCCGCGGTCGCGAGCGCCGAGCGCAGCGCATCGCGGTCGGTGCCATCGACGTGCACCACCTCGAAGTCGGGGCCGAGCGCGGCGATGGTGGCGGGCGAGAGTTGTTCGGCGATCAGCACGACCGGCGCAGACATCAAGCGGTTCCTTCGGAGTCAGCGGCAAAAATGACCCGGCGCACGGCA
Organism: Leucobacter sp.; assembly: GCF_053528595.1. Lineage (NCBI taxonomy): Bacteria > Bacillati > Actinomycetota > Actinomycetes > Micrococcales > Microbacteriaceae > Leucobacter > Leucobacter sp. The sequence continues at coordinate 142,906 of NZ_JAIVPF010000086.1, forward strand.
CCGGGGTTTCAGTCTACCCCGCGCGGCGGCCCGAGCGGTCCGCGGTCGTCACGCGAAGAAACCGGACTGGGGCACGAGGTGCATCACCTCGAGCTGCACCGCGGCGACCACGCCCAGCCCCGCGGCGAGCACCAGCAGGCGCAGCGACGCCGAGCGGCCCCGGCCGATTACGAGCGAGAGGGCGAAGACCACCACCGGCATCAGCACCCCGAATCCCAGCCAGAACCAGCCGGTCGGGGTGATCCCCAGCCCCATCGACGCCGCCATCTGCGGCAGCAGCACGAGATTTCCGACGCCGGCGACCACCGTCGAGGCGTACAGCCCGGTCAGCAGCAGCCCGATGGCCCAGGCTGCGATCCTGCCCGCCATCAGGCCCCGCCCCCCGCGAAGACGGGCAGCGGCAGGAGCACGATCGCGCCGATCACGATCCAGAGCGCCATGCGGCGGGTGCCGGCCCCGCGATTGAGCAGCAGCACCGCGAGGAACCACAGCAGCGGCGCGAGCGGTGCCGCCCAGAACACGATCTGCTGCAGCACCGCGCCCAGCGACCCGCTCGCCGCGGCGAGTTCGGCGTTGACCCCCGCGTAGTACCGCGCCCAGCTCAGCCAGATCCAGGCGTAGAGCAGGTACAGCCCCCCGAAGACGCCGAGCAGCACGAGCGCTCCGTTGCCGAGCTGGGGGCGGCCGTCATCTCCGGGGGCGCCGTCGAGGGATCCGGGCGCGTCAACGGCATCGGGATGGGGCTCGGCCGGGGCGTCGACGACGCCCCCGACGGCCGCGGCGGGCTCCGGACCCGCCTCCACCGTCCAGCCGCTCGCGAGCGCGCTCTCGCGCGCCTCGCGGGCAGTCTTCTTTCGCATGCCTCCACCCTAGCGACACGCGACTCGGAGACTCCGGAGAGCGGCGATGGGGTGCGGGTCGCCGAGACGCCCTATGCTGAACGCCAGGATCGATTGTGCAAGGAGCGAACATGGCCGAATCGCCGAAGAAGAAGGTCGTCCGCGTCGAGAGCCCGAAGGCCTCGTCCCGGGCCGGCGGGAAGGCCGGGGAGCACGACGGCGACGAGCCGGTATGGACGCCGGAGCCCGAGGCCAAGTCGAAGGCGACCCGGCTGCGCTGGATCTCGTGGGCGGCCTGGATCGTCGCCATCGGCATCGAGGCGTTCGCGATCTTCTGGGTGCTCAAGCAGGTCCCCGTGAACATGTGGCTGCTCATCGGCGCGATCGTCGTGACCGGCGTGCTCTCGGTGACCGGGTCGCTGTTCTGGAAGCAGGCGAACCGGCTCGACCCCGCATCGAAGCGGGACCGCGTGCGCTTCTTCGTGCAGAACCAGCTGGGCGCCATCATGGCGATCATCGCGTTCCTGCCGCTGATCATCCTGATCTTCCTCAACAAGAACATGGACGGCAAGCAGAAGGCGCTCGCCGGCGGGGTGGGCATCGTGGTGCTGCTCATCGCCGCCGCGTTCGGCATCTCCTACCAGTCCCCCTCGCAGGAGCAGTACGCCGAGGAGACGAACATCGTGCAGCAGCTCACGGGCGAGGACCGCGTCTTCTGGGTGAAGGGCGGGTCGGTGTTCCACGTCTGCGAGGCGGTGCCCGATGTGAACAAGGAGTCGCAGGACGGCCAGATCTACGAGGGCACGGTCGCGGCGGCCCACGAGGCCGGCAAGGACCGTCTCACGAAGCGCTGGCAGAGCGAGGCCGTGAACTACTGCGGCTACACGCAGGAGCAGGTCGATGCCGTCGAGGCGGAACTGGCCGGCGATGCGCCCGCCGTCGAGCCCGATCCGGCGGAGCCCGCAGAAGACACGACCGATCCCGCGACCGGCGACACCGACGAGGAGTCGCCCGCCGAGGGCTGATCCCGCGGCCGGGCCGCCCGCCGGCGCGCTACCCGCGGGCCTGCTTCGCGTACGCCTTCGCGAACTCCCGGGCCCGATCCCGCGCCTTCACCAGCGCGGCCTCCTCGCGCTCGAGCTCGCGCACGCGGCGCTGCGTGCGCTTGCGCAGCTCCACGTGCTCGCGCAGCCGGGCCTCGGCCGCCTCCGCGGCCTCCGGAGGCGTCAGTTCCGCCGCAGGAGCCGCGCTGGCCGTCGGCGCCGCGGGCAGCTCCCCGAGGATCGCCGAGAGCCCGGCGACCAGCACCTGCGTGGCGAAGCCGAGCATCTCGTCCGCGTCGTCGAGCGGGTCGGGATCCGGCGCGCCGTCCCGCACCGAGCCCGCCCCCTCCCCCGCAACCGGCTCGCCGAAGTAGACGCCGCTGCGCACGAGCGCCGCCACCTGCGGGAACTGCGCCGGGGTGACGGCCTCCTCGATCAGCGCGCGGGTCTCGGGCGGGGTGACCTCGCCGGCCAGCACCTCCCGCTCCACCGACGCCTGGCCGCGCGCGAAGGCGGCGAGCAGTGACAGCACCCCGAGCTTGGCGTCCGGGCCGAGCGGCAGCTCGCGCATGACGCGCAGTCCCTCGTCGGCCGCGCGCACCTGCCCCGGCATCATGTGGATGTCGGGCGCGAGCGGGATGTCGAGCACCCAGGGATGCCTGCGGTACCCCTCCACGAGCCGACGCACGAACGCACTCAGCTCCTCCCGCCAATCCCCCGTCTCCTCCACACCGAAGAACGCCCCGCCCATCGCCGCGTCGAGCATCAGATGGTGCAGCTCGTCCTTCGTCGCGACGTAGCGGTAGAGCGCCATGGTGCTGAACTCGAAGGTGCGGGCCACGCGCTGCATCGTGACGGCGGCGAGCCCCTCCGCATCGGCGATCCCGATCGCCGCCTCGACGATGCGCTCGAGCGACAGCTCGCGCTTCGGTCCGCGCTGGGGCGCCGCGGCGAGACCCCACGCCAGCGCGAGCGTGCGCGATACCCCTGCCTCCGTCATGCCGACCTCCTTCGTCGCCCTCCATCATAACTGCGTGGCGAAGTAACTGTTTATGATGCATACTGTTTATAACCGACACAGAAAAGGAGGCGGCCATGTCCCCCGTCATCGAACTCGACGGACTCGGCAAGAGCTTCGGCGCGCACACCGTGCTCGACTCGCTCTCGCTCGAGATATCCGGAGGGATCTTCGCACTGCTCGGGCCCAACGGCGCGGGCAAGACGACCCTCGTCTCGATCCTCACCACTCTCATGCGCCCGGACTCCGGGCGCGCCAGGATCCTCGGCCACGACGTGGAGCGGGAAGCGGCCCGCGTGCGCCGGCGCATCGGCGCGACCGGCCAGTACGCGGCCATCGACGAGGCCCTCACCGGGCGCGAGAACCTCGTGATGATCGCGCGCCTGCTCGGCCTCGGCACGCTCGACGCGCGCAGACGGGCCGAGGAGCTGCTCGCCTCCTTCGACCTCGCGCGGGCGGCCGACCGCCCCGTGTCGGGCTACTCGGGCGGCATGCGGCGGCGCGTCGATCTCGCCGCCTCTCTCGTGCTGACGCCGGCCGTGCTGTTCCTCGACGAGCCCACCACGGGCCTCGATCCCGCGAGCCGGTCACGGTTGTGGGACGACATCGCCGCCCGAGCCGCCGAGGGGTGCTGCGTCTTCATGACCACTCAGACGCTCGACGAGGCCGAGGCGCTCGCCGACCGGGTCGCGATCCTGCAGGACGGCCGCATCGTCGCCGACGGCACGGTCGAGCGCCTCATCTCACTGGTCGGCACCGAGACCGCCGTGCTCGTGGACGAGGCCGGCGACGTGCGGCGCACCCTCGGCGCACCGGGCGGCGCGGGCGACCTCGGTCGTGAGCTCGCGGCGCTCGGCGCGGATGATCGCGGCCTGCGCCTCGAACTGCGCCGTCCCACCCTCGACGACGCCTTCCTGGCGCTCACCGGGCAGCCCGCACGCGCGGCGAGCTCGCGCCCCGGAGCCCGGGAGGTGGCCGCATGACCGCCGCGATCGACCCCCGCCCGCCCGCTCCGGCCGGCCCTCGGCCCCATCCCGGGGTCGGGCCGATCACCGCGAGTCGCATCTTCGTCGGCCGCAGCCTGCGGCACAGTCTGCGCGACGGCGAGGGGCTGCTGCTCGCGATCATGCTCCCCGTGATGCTGATGCTGCTGTTCACCACGGTCTTCGGCGGTGCGATCGACCCGAGCGGCGGCTACGTCGACTACGTGATCCCGGGCATCATCGTGCTGTGCTCCGGATTCGGCGCCGCGTCGGTCGCGGTGTCGGTGAACCGCGACGTGACCGGCGGTGCGATGCAGCGCTTCCGCAGCCTGCCGATTCCCGCGGCCACCTGCCTCGTGGGGCACGTCGTGGCGAGCGTGCTGCGCAACCTGCTGGCGACCGCGATCGTGCTGGGCGTCGGCCTGCTGGTCGGGTTCCGGCCCACGGCGGACCCGCTGGAGTGGCTGGGCGCGATCGCCATCGTTCTGTGCTGGATCGTCGCGGTCACCGTCGTCTTCGCGGCGATCGGGCTGCTCGCCTCGACGCCCGAGGCGGCGAACGGCTACGGCTTCGCGATCCTCTTCCTGCCCTACCTGTCGAGCGCGTTCGTGCCGATCGGCACGATGCCCGCCTGGCTGCGCCCGATCGCGGAGGCCCAGCCGGTGACCCCGATCACCGACGCGGTGCGCGCCTGGCTCACCGGAGGAGATCCGGGATCGCAGCCGCTCCTCGCCGCGCTCTGGTGCGCGGGCATCGTGGTGGCCGGCGCCGCCGTGATCGCGTGGCGCTTCCCGCGGCGCTGAGGGTCGCACGGAGTTCCGAGTGGTCGCCTCGACTCGCGACGGGCGGCCGCTCGGGACTCGCCGCCGCGGCGCCGGTGCGGCCCTAGGCTGGTGAGGTGCACCTCTTCGACCTCGACGCGCTCGGCGCGGGCCTGCCCGTCGCCGCGGGCCGCGCCGAACTCGAGCGCGCCGCGGCCGCCGGAGCCCTGGTCGTGACCGCGCCGCCCGGCACCGGCAAGACCACCTTCGTGCCGCCGCTCGTGTCGAATCTGCTGGCTGGGCGCGGGAGCGGGAGCGCACGCGTGCTGCTCACCCAGCCGCGCCGGGTGGCCGTGCGCGCCGCGGCCTCGCGCATCGCGGAACTCGACGGGAGCGCGCTCGGCGGTCCCGTCGGGTTCACGGTGCGCGGCGAGCGCCGGGTCGGCGACCGCACTCGTGTGGAAGCGCTCACGCCGGGCGTGCTGCTGCGCCGGCTGCTCGCCGACCCGTCGCTCGACGGGGTCGGGGCGGTGATCCTCGACGAGGTGCACGAGCGCTCGCTCGACGGCGACCTGCTGCTCGGCATGCTCGCCGAGCTCCGCGCGCTGCGGGAGGATCTCCTGGTGGTGGCGATGTCCGCCACGCTCGACGCGGCTCGCATCGCGGACCTCCTCGGATCGGCCGGGAGCGCCGGTGCCGGGAGCGCCGGCCCCGCAGGATCCGGCGCCGCGCCCGTCATCGAGATCCCGTCGCCGCTGCACCCGCTGCGCATCGACTACGCCCCGTTCGAGGGCGCGCGCCTCGACCGACGCGGCGTCACCCGCGAGTATCTCGCGCACCTGGCCGACGTCGCCGCCTCCGCGCAGCGGGCGGAGGGCTGCGACGCGCTCGTGTTCGTGCCCGGTGCCCACGAGGTGGACGAGGTGGTGCGACTGCTGCGCGAGCGGCGGCGAGTCGAAGTGCTCCCCCTGCACGGCCGGATCCCGGCGCGGGAGCAGGATCGCGCGGTGCGGGGCCGCGGGGCCGGGGATCCGCCGCGGATCGTGGTGAGCACCGCGCTCGCCGAGAGCTCGCTCACGGTGCCGGGAGTGCGCCTGGTGATCGACTCGGGCCTCTCGCGCGAGGTGCGTCGCGATCGCGCACGGAGCATGACGGGGCTCGTCACCGTGAGCGCCTCCCGGGCGAGCGCCGAGCAGCGAGCGGGCCGCGCGGCGCGGCAGGCGCCGGGGCGTGCGGTGCGCGTCTGCTCCGAGGCCGAGTTCGCCCGCATGCCGGCCGAGTCCGCCCCCGAGATCGCCTCCGCCGACCTCACCGACGCGGCGCTGCTGCTCGCCGCCTGGGGCACGCCGGGCGGCGCGGGACTCGCCCTGCCCACGGCTCCGCCCTCCCCTGCGATGGACGAGGCCGTCGCGGTGCTGCAGGCGCTGCGCCTCGTCGACGGCGCCGGTCGCCCCACGCCGCTGGGCGCTCGTGTCGCGCGGCTGCCGGTGGGCGTGCGGGAGGCCCGTGCGCTGCTCGAGGGCGCCGCCGAGCTGGGAGATGCGCGGTCGGCTGCGGAGATCGTGGCGGCGATCTCCGACGATCACCGCGACCCGACCGCAGACCTGCCGCGGCTGCTGCGCGAGCTGCGCTCGGGTCGGGCGCCCGGGGCGGATCGCTGGCGCCGCGAGAGCCGGCGTCTCGAGCGCATCGCGGGCGAGGGGGCAACCGGCGGGGAGGGAGAGGGTTTCGACTCCGCCGCGCTCCGCTCGACCGGCGGCCGGGACTCGGTTGAGCGCGGCGTCGTCGCCGGCGGCGACGCCGAAGCTCCCGGCACCGTGGTGGCGCTGGCGCGGCCCGAGTGGATCGCGCGGCGGGTGGGCGAGGGATCCCGCGCCTACCTGCTCGCGAGCGGCACCCGGGCGGCCCTGCCCGAGGGCAGCGGGCCGCTGGCGAGCGAGTGGATCGCGGTGCGGGAGGTGCAGCGCGCCGACGGACGCGTCGCAGACGGGACGGGCGCGGTGATCCGGCTCGCCGCGCCCCTCTCCGAGCAGGAGGCGCTGCGTCTCGCGGGGGCGCTCGTCGTCCGCGAGCGCTCGGCGCGCATCGAGGACGGCCGGGTGCGCGTGCGCGAGGAGCGCCGGCTCGGGGCGATCCCGCTCGCGTCGACCGCCGTCGCCCCCACCGCAGCGGACACCGGCCCGGCGTTCGCGGCCCACCTGCGGGAGGCGGGCCTCGGAGCGCTCCAGTGGTCGGATGCGGGATCCGCGCTGCGCGCCCGCCTCGCGCTGCTGCACCGGGAGCTCGGCGCCCCGTGGCCGGCGATGGACGACGAGGCGCTGCTGCGCGGGATCGAGGACTGGCTCGGACCGGACCTCGACCGGCTGCGACCCGACGCCTCCCTGCACCGCATCGACGTGGCCGCCGCCCTGCGCCGCCTGCTGCCGTGGCCCGAGGCGGCGCGCCTCGACGAGCTCGCCCCCGAGCGTCTCGCGGTTCCCTCGGGCTCGACCGTGCGGGTCGACTATCCGGACCCGCGCGGCGACACCGATCCCGCCGGGCGGCCGGTGGTCGCGGTGAAGCTGCAGGAGCTCTTCGGACTCGCGCAGACACCGCGGCTGGTCGACGGCCGCGTGCCGGTGCTCTTCCACCTGCTCTCCCCCGCGCGTCGCCCGCTCGCGGTCACCGACGATCTCTCCTCGTTCTGGAACGGCCCCTATCAGCAGGTGCGCCGCGAGATGCGCGGCCGCTACCCGAAGCACCCCTGGCCAGAGGATCCGTGGACCGCCGAGGCCACCGCCCGCACGAAGCGCCGTCCCTGATCTCGCCGGCGCGCCCGCCGTCTCGAGATCCCGATTCCTGCCGTTCCCGCGCCCGGGAGACGACGGAGATCGGGATCTCGGCGCAGCGATCCCGCTACGCGACCTTCCGGCGGTAGATCGCCATCGCGACGGCGTAGGCGACGACCAGCACGCCGAGACACCAGGCGAGCGCGGCCCAGATGTCCGTGCCGACCGGCTGCCCCGCGAGCAACCCGCGGAGCGTGTCGACGATGGCCGTCACCGGCTGATGCTCGGCGAACCATCTCACCGGGGCGGGCATGGAGTCCGTGGGCACGAACGCGGAGCTGAGGAACGGCAGGAGGATCAGCGGGTAGGAGAACGCGCTCGCGCCGTCGACGGTCTTCGCGGTGAGCCCCGGGATCACCGCGATCCAGGTCAGGGAGAGCGTGAACAGCAGGAGGATGCCCGCGACCGCGAGCCACTCGAGCACCCCGGCGCCCGACCTGAACCCCATGAGAACGGCGACGCCGGTGACGATCACGAGCGAGACGAGGATCGCGACGAGCGAGGTGAGCACGTGCGCCCACAGCACGCTGGAACGCGCGATCGGCATGGACCGGAACCGCTCGACGATGCCGCTCTGCATGTCGGTGAACAGCCGGAACGCGGTGTACGCGATGCCGGAGGCGACCGTGATGAGCAGGATCCCCGGCAGCAGGTAGTCCACGTAGCCGGCGCTTCCCGCGCCCTGTCCGGTGTCGATGGCGCCGCCGAACACGTAGACGAACAGCAGCAGGAAGGCGATCGGCATGATCGCCGTGGTGATGATGGTGTCCGGGCTGCGCAGGACGTGTCGCAGGGACCGGCCCGTGAGCACGGCCGTGTCGCCGAGGGTGTGCGCGGTCATCGTGCGCCTCCTTCGTCTTCTCCTGCGCCGTCTTCCCGGCTGCCGCCGACGATCGAGAGGAAGATCTCCTCCAGGGAGGGCTGCTTCTCGACGTACTCGACTCTCGCCGGGGGCAGCAGGCGCTTCAGCTCGTCGAGCGTGCCCTCGGCGATGATGCGGCCCTCGTGCAGGATCGCGATGCGGTCGGCGAGCTGCTCGGCCTCCTCGAGGTACTGCGTGGTGAGCAGCACCGTGGTGCCGCCGCGGGCGAGCTCGGCGACGGCGCGCCAGACCTCGATGCGCGCCCGGGGGTCGAGGCCCGTCGTCGGCTCGTCGAGGAACACCACGGCGGGATCGCCGATGAGACTCATGGCGATGTCGAGGCGGCGGCGCATGCCTCCCGAGTAGGCGGCGACCCGCTTCTCCCCCGCCTCGGCGAGAGAGAAGCGGGCGAGCATCTCGTCCGCGATGGCGCCCGGATCGTCCCGATGGCGGAGCCGCGCGATCAGCGCGAGGTTCTCGCGGCCGCTGAGCACCTCGTCGACGGCGGCGAACTGGCCCGTGAGGCTGATCGACTCGCGCACCCGGTCCGGCCTGGAGGCGACATCGAAGCCGGCCACCTCGGCCGTGCCCGCATCGGCGCGCAGCAGGGTGGACAGGATCCGCACCGCCGTCGTCTTCCCCGCCCCGTTCGACCCGAGCAGCGCGAAGACGCTGCCGCGGCTCACCTCGAGGTCCACGCCGCGGAGCACCTCCACTCCCGTGAAGGCCTTCCGCAGGCCCCGCACGCGGATGGCCGCGTCGGTCATGATCCGGCCTCCTTCCTCCGGGACTCGTCGATCGCCCGGGTGAGGCGCTCGCGCTCCTTGTCGAGCCAGCGCTTCCCGCCGTACGCCTGCGCGAAGCTCTCCGCGAACTCCACCGGGTCGTCGCCGACGATATCGGCCACGGGCGTGCCGTCGACCGCCGCGCGCTCCCACAGGTCGACGAGATCGACGAACATCTGCACGATCGTGTCGCCCTCGGTGACCCCGCCGTAGTAGGTGAGATACCGATTGCAGGCGCTCGCGGCCGTGAGGTACGGCTCGGGCAGCGCCTCGAGGCGCGCCTTCGCCTGGCGGTACTGCTTCTTCTGCTCGAGCGGCCCGGTGAGGGCCTCGATCCATTTCGCGGCCATGTCTATCCCTCTTCCTCTCGGAGCTGTTCCAGTCGTTCTGCGAGAAAACCCCACGTCTCCCAGAACTCGTCGAGCCGCTGCCGGCCGTGGGCGTTGAGCCCGTACACCTTGCGGGGCGGCCCCTTCTCGGAGGGCACCTTCTCCACGTCGACGAGGCCCCGCTGCTCGATGCGCACGAGCAGCGCGTACACGGTCCCCTCCGCGATATCGGCGAAGCCGCGCTCGCGGAGACGGGCGGTGATCTC